>JANWJG010000042.1 GCA_025449485.1 Nitrosotalea sp.
ACAAGAGAGATCCTCAATGGGACCACTCATGTTGCGTCCGTATACTATTGTGAGATGACAGAATTCAAACCTACTATCAAAACACAATACAACCAAGAGATAATGGTAATAGACCAATCAAATGAAATTCCAGTGGTTGCAATAGCGCAATTTCTTAAGAAAAGAAAAAACTAGATGCTTTCATGATATGATATCATGTCAAGATTTGAAATTCAAGTTTGGCATGAAACTGATTTTAGAATAGGGATTTTTTTTATGTAACTACTACACTAGAGTTGAACTTGCGAATTATCTTGATGGTGTCATCTGAGAGTCTGATTGTATATGCTGCAGCATTTGGATCAGTTGACTGGGCAAGTGTCTCTGCAAACTGGGTCTTGTCCCTTCCCCTTTGGTACATTCCGCCAGATTCTTTTATACATAATGGAAACTTTTGCAGTTTTAATCCACTCTGGAACAAGTGAGAAATGAATTTTTTGTAATCTTCAGGCAAGTACCAGTCTGCTTTTTTTTCCTCGCACAACATTATCCATGTGTCTATCGTATTCTGGAATAGTGCTTTACTTCTGAGTTCTTCAAGGGTCATCTTGGTATTGTCTAAAAGTCTGCTCGCTTCATCTTGGAGCCGCATCTTGGGCACATTCCGCCCTTGTATCTATTGTTGCATGCAAGACAAATGTACTTGACACCCTGGCTCTGTCCAAAGAATCCTCCTCCACCGCCAACTCCTGAATCAGATCCCATTCCTCCCATGCGTTTGAGTGATCTGTTTCTTAGAACTAGTGGGAAGATGATAAACACTGCAAGTGCAATTGCTACTCCTGAAAATGGTGGCCAGTTAAGATATGATGCAAGTAACTGAATACCTATGCTAAACGCCAAAGAGCCAAAAAGGAATATGAGATAAGTCTTGTAATTTATCAACGCTAATGGTTACATCAAAAAGCTTATAAATTTTTGTCAGGATTGCTCCGGACTTATTGTGGTCTCAAGTAGGTTGCCGTCACGGTCATAGGCAAAAATATCACCATCTTCATACGGTGATTGTATGATTATTGATACAAATCCAAAGAAATTGTGTAAATCGGTGACTGAGGGCTTGGCAAGACCTGTTGGATGAGAGTGGACTGTTCCAATATAGCTTGTATCAAGTGGTAGAAAAGAGTGGGGAAACCCTGCAAATGTTGGACCTGTGTGGAAAAACGGTGGAATCACCAAACCTTCGATAAACACGTTGCCTTTTCTTGATTTTCCCCTTAGTATCAGTATGCATTCATTTGGATGGTTCATCTTACAGTATGACAAGATTCCATCCCTGACATCTTTTTTTATGGTCACAGTCCTTTTTTGTTTCTCTTTCTTTGAAAAGATCAAACTAGCTTATTTTGCTCTAGTCACTAATTAAGATGTGACGGTATCACTTGAGCAAGATTTTTGTATTTGCAAGTCTTGCAAGGCCTGACTCTAGACTTGATATGCTTTTTGAAAGAGAATGATTACTGTCCTTTACATCTGCTTCCAACTTCTTTTTGGTGGATTCGATATTTGTAAGGTCTGACCTTGTTTTTTCAAGTTCATGCTCTTTTGACTCGAGTGATTTTATGTCAAAAACTGCCAAGTCTTTTTCAAGTGCTGTCACTTTGCTAGAGTATTTTTCCTTGAGTGAAATAAATTCGTCAAGCTTTGATATTGTCTCTTGGATCTGCTCAAGTGACTTGTCAGTATCCTTGACTGATATGGAGCCAGAGACTACGGACTTTTCCACTGCTTCAAGTATCTGTATTATTCCTGTCTTGCTTTGTGAGGATATGACATCGTATGGATTTGCAACAAGTTCGTCCATCATCTTTCTTACTGGCTTTTCAAACGATGAGATGTAGCTATACCTTCCAAGTGGTCTTGAGATCTTTGAGAACTGCAAGTCTATGGTATTTTTTACATCTGACTTTTCAGATGACATGGAATCTACCCTATGTTTTATTTCCAAAAACTTGGCATGTCCACTGCTTGATTTTAAATCATGAATCTGTCTTTCAAGGGTTGCAATGGTATCTTTCAGGGTTTGAATCTCTGACTCTATCTGTGATATTCTTTCGTTTTTTTGTGCTATTGTATTTCTGTACTCTGAAATCTCTTGGCCCAACTCTATGATTTTTTTACTGTTTTCACGCAAGTTTTCTACGATATTAATTGATGATTGTAACTGGTTTCTGCTCTTTGCTACCTTTGCAATCTCATCTTTGAGGTTGTCTGCATATTTTTTTGCAAAGATGTGGATTATTCTTGAATTCAATCCCAATACATCTCCTATTTTTTTTAACATCTGACTTATCTCAAGATTTAGTGCAACTGCTTGGTCATACTTGGAAGCACTTGTCAGATTGGTCAAAGTCTCTTTTTTGATAGTTGATACTATTGCGTCCTTGCCTCGCTTTACTATGACCCCAAGATTCCTGTCAACATCGTCTAGCTTTAGATCGTCTGATTCAAGATGCAAAATAAGGTCACGTATCTTTTTTCTGTATGTTTCTACCTCATCTTTTGTAGTCTTTGCAATGCTTATTGTCTCTGAGATTTGTGGAGTTTCTATGTCATGGAGCATGCCGGGTATGTCTTCAAGCGATATTGTTTTTTCACTCTGAACTGGTATAGTGGGATGTTCCTGTGTTTTTTTCTTGCCAAAGCCAAAAACCATTTTCCTTGCTCACTTGTTATGATATTGTAACAACATTAAATATTATGCAAAAACACATCATGATACCATGAGTGACATACGGCTTGTCATGATAGGAGCAGTCATAATATTTGCAGGCTTTATGGTTGGAGGGATTGCAAACTCTATCTATTCACAATATGCTGTACAGACACAAAACTTTGATGACTGTTTTGATTATTCTACAGGAGTTGAAGTGCATGTCAAGTGCTCTGATAAGAATTATGACCATGTGCTATACTTGGTATTGTCATTTGGCTTGCTAGGTACAGGAGGGTTTGTGATATACAAGGGAATACGCGGAAAATGGGACCATGACGTAAAAGACAATGAAATGGTTGGTCCAAAAAATCCCTGATCTTATCTTATTGCATGTATCTTGACAAGATATTGTATTGCATTTAGAAACTCGTCATCTGAGATCTGCCCTGTTGCATGGAGATTGGCATTGTGTTTTACCCAACTTGGAATTGTTGTAGCGTTTGTATTTTGTATGGTACCTTGTTGTACCATTGACTTGAGAAGATCTACATTTGATATTTTATCCTGAGACCACTGGTCTACACTTGTTGTCCATTGAACCTGAGGCTTGAATGAATTTGGCAGTTCACTGATTGTAGTTATGTGATATCCACTGCTTCTTATTGTATCAATCAATGATTGTAGGTCTTGTATCTTTTGCATGTCTGGCACATTTGTTTTGACTGTTCCATTGTCCTGGGCATAATATTGGAAATTGAGTGTGACTATGGTATAGCCACTTGCATGCACGGTATCCTTGATGCTTGACATTATTTTTTCATCAAGCATGCTTTGGTTGGTGTTTTGTGCAAGAACTCCGGAGAATATATTTGCAGGATAACTGGAAATATTTTCTGAAAGGTCTGAGGAAATGACTAGAGGGGTGCCGCTTATGATTTTGATATTGTTACTTGCTGCGGCATAAAGTGTGTCATTATTTGTTTTTCCATAGGGGGGTATGAATACAGTTGGTGTGGCACCAAGCATGTTTGATATTTTGGTCTTTGATTGTTGTAATAGAACTGATTGCTGATCTTTTGTAAGTGTTGTATAGTCTTCAAAACTCCATCCGCCTATTGCGATATCCAGACTACCTGTTTTTGATTTTAGGTAATTTACCAGCTTGGTATCATTTCCAAATGCTTTGCCTATTATTCCAACTGTAATGCCTGCACCTTTGCTGTCAAAACTATCAACCATCTTTATCTGCACATCATCAAGCCAATAGTCCTGGACATTATCCAATCTGAATGCCACGCAATTACAGTTTGGTATTGGTTTTGGAGCCTGATTGTTTGTAGGTGGAACTATGGGTGACGTGACGGGTGGGCCAGTTGGAGTAACTATCGGCGCCTTTTGGGTTGGCGGTATCTTGATGCTTGTAATTGTTCCATCTTCTGTCATGTTTGCAGTTGCCCACTCTGAATTGTCAGTTGTTCTTGTAACCTTGAATGCATAATCTCCAATTTTGAGGTTTGAAAAGTATGCGTCACCCCTTGGAGTGACTGGAGAATCTGATACCTTGTTGCCTACTGAATCAAAAAGGCTGACTAGAAACTTGCCATCTGAAGGAACTACGGCATGTGATTGGGCATTAAACACTGTTACAGTAACAAGTGAATTGACTATGGGGGGCCAATTCGTTGTAATCTTTATCTCTTGAGATATTCCTGGCCTGAGATATACTGGAGATGTCGAATAGACAAGATGGTCTCCAATGTGAATGTCCACAACATAATGATCACCTGAATATGTGGTAGGCTCTATCCAAAAACGCAATGAGTTCCCATCTGCATTTGTGGGGCCGTGACCCCATGTCTTGTTGAGTTGACCATCTCTTACATAGACTGTGGCATTTGCAATTGGTGTCAGTCCATCATTGTAGAATGCATTAATTCGCATTCCTCCTGGAATTGGCAGCTTTATTGTGACATCTTGATGTGGCTGTTGTAGATTTACATATGTTACACTTGAATACATGCTGTTTGCATATGTCACAATCTTGTACTGGTGGTTCATGGGAAGTGATACAATGTTGAACGGGTTTCCTGTGACTGACTCTATCTCTTTGTAAGGTGTCTGACTAGAATCTTGGTAGATCTTAAACGAGACTGGCCAATAGTCTGCAGTGTCTCCATTGGTATAAGTTAACGTAACTGCGATCGAGCCGCTTCCATCTGCAAATGATGATAACGGAATCAAAAATAGCAGAGCTGGGAGAACCAAAATGAATTTCTTGTATTGCATGATATGTGTCAAATATTTCATCAAATGTCTTGGCCTCAAACATGCTAGACAGCGCTTGTTATTAAGAATCAATGCTGACAAGTACAAATCAAAATCCCGGACTAGATTCCTATTCTGTCGGCACTTGTCCAAGTGGTATCTTTTTTGAGCAAGTGTTCAAAGACTGCACCAATAAGAACAAGATCCATGATCTGCTTGAACCCTATGACCAGAAATATTCCATATGGAATTAGTCTTGGGTCTTCATTGTCAAGCCTTACTGCAAGTGATACTTGTAGGCACTGTAATGCTAAAAATATTGTAAACATCTCAAGTACAAATAATCCTCCTCCTGAGACTGTTGAATATATGGCACCGCCTAGTGTTATGAAACCAACAAAAGGCATGATACAGCTTGAAAATATCATATAGGGAAAGACAAATCTCTGTAATATTCCAAATCGTGGATTTGTCAGTGCGTCAGAATGTCTTGCAAAGACTTGAAGATTGCCAGCATACCATCTCTTTCTTTGCTTGTATAGACTCTTCAATGACTCTGGTGCCTCTGTGTACGCAGTAGAGTTTGTGCTTCCAGCTATGACCAATCTTGTTTTAAGAATCTTGAGTGTTACATCAAAGTCTTCTACCAATGTATCCTTGTGGTAGCTTCCAATCTCATCTAAAACACTTTTTCTAAAAGCTCCCAATGCTCCTGGCACTACAGATATTGCGCCAAAGACATCAAGGGCTCTTCTTGCAATCTGGATTCCTCCAACATATTCTATTGCCTGGCACCATGTGAGCCAGTTCTTTCTGTTTCTTACCTTGATATTTCCTGCAACTGCTGCAACATTTTTGTCAATTGAAAATCCTTTGGCTAGGTGTATCAATGAATCATGTCCTATTATGGTATCTGCATCAACAATTACAATTATTTCTCCTGTGGAATATGCCAAACCAAAGTTTATCGCACTTGCCTTGCCACCGTTTGTCTTTTGCAAAACCTTTGCTTGTTTTTTGTACTTGCTCATTATCTCAAACGTCTTGTCCTTGCTACCGTCATCAACTACAACGATCTCCTTGTCTGGATACTTTGTATCTACTAGAGCTTGAATTGTTCTTTCAATTACTTTTTCCTCATTGTATGCAGGGACAATTACTGTAATTTTTGGAAATGATACAAGTTCGGGAATTGACAACTCACGGCGTTTGCTGTATAATGCAAGCGGGATAAACAAGAGCGTACTCCAAAATGTCATGGTCAGACCCCACAACAAAATTGCCCTTGATATGGAATCTTGAGTAGAGTATGTATCATATCCAACAGTTACTCCAAGAAAAACAGGTGCACCCAAAAGAAAAATTAAAAATGACGAGGGAAAACGCTTTCCATACTTGAACTTTGAAGACAGGTTTCCATGTAAACTGATCATCTGATAGATTACAATAATTGCTCCAAGCCCTATTGCAATCATACTAATAACAGAAAATACCAGTGCTGCCATCAAAATCAACAGGGCAAAAATTGTACCGGTTATCACAAGTAAGATGGGATCAAATCTTTTTTGCTGTGTCACGTCTAGTATTAAGATCGCATCTTAATTGGTCTTTATCATGTACAAATGTTCTATATCCCTGTATTCTGGTGGAAAGGATACTATCCATGAATCATATTGATTAAGTAATACAAAGTCTGAAACCCTAATACGCTTGAAGACAATTCTTGTTTTGCTTTTCTTGGTATCGCTTGGGGCTATACATGAGGCGTATGCTGTACAGTCCTGCCAGTGTGTTGCATTTAGGATGGATGATATCCAAGACTATTGGCTTGACGATGTACAGATTGGAACTATAAGTGAGTTCCAGCACAAAGATGTCAACCTTACTGTTGGAATTATAGGAAATTATTTTGGACATGACCAAAAAATTGTAGGGTTTGTCTCTAATTCTCTTAAGGATGATTCTCCAAAACTTGTAGTTGCAAACCATGGATGGAATCATGAACACTTTGAGACCTTTTCTAGGGATGAGCAGTCTGCATTGATCCACAATATTAATCAAAAAATTTTGGACACACTTGGGATACTGCCAAACATCTTCATTGCTCCGTATAATACAATCAACAACGACACCATAATATCACTGCTTGAAAATAACATGACTTACCTCAGTGCCAATGATACGCAAGATAGGCCGCCATACAAGCTGTCTGATGTTTCCTTCTTTAGGCTTCCATCTACTGCAAAGATAGGTGATGTCAGCAAGGACGGCACGGCGTGGACAAGCTATGACCATGATGTCACATATGCCCAAGTACTTGAAAGCCTGGTCAAGTATGGATTTGCAGTTGTCCTATTGCATCCGCAGGACTATGCCAACAAGCATCCAGGATTAGTATATGATAATGTAATCAACCAGACACAGATTCATGAGCTTGACTTGCTAATATCTGAAATCCAAAATGATGGATACAAACTGGTATCACTTGATGACATTCCAAAGAATGTACACTATGACACAAAATATCCAAAATGGCTTGATAAGGACTTTGAGTGGTTTGCTAGGGGAGAGATAACAGATAGTGAAATGATACACGCTATCAAGTATCTACAAAGCACAAAAACAATTCAGGTAGGTATTGTCAGTACAAAATATCCGTTACATGAAAATATCCGGGCGACATATTTTTGGATAGGTGAATCTGCTGATTCTGATAACCAATACATCAGTAATCTATCCAGTGCTTGGGATGAAGACTGGATGCATCACTATGGTGGAGTAGATGATCCTAAAAATAGGGATAACTACATGCCATCAGCATTTACTCCAAAAGAGAATCCGTTTTACTTTGCATTGCCATACAATGATTTCAATGATGATGGAACCCGCAGGGCGGATGCATATGATACCGTATACTGGGCCGGGGAAAAACAATGGAGCGATTCTGAATCAATGTTAAAAAACCGATGGATGGAGATAACAAAAGGAGACAAGACTGCATATGCCCAGTGGGAGGACACTGGACCGTTTGTGTACGATGACTCGGATTATGTATTTGGTGATGCGCAGCCAAGCAATGATGTAAACCATAATGCAGGTCTTGATGTGTCCCCCGCAGTCAAGGACTATCTGAGTCTGTTACATGGGAAAAATATTGTATCGTGGAGATTTGTAGATTTTAGTGACGTTCCAGACGG
This sequence comes from Nitrosotalea sp., assembly GCA_025449485.1. Taxonomy (GTDB): domain Archaea; phylum Thermoproteota; class Nitrososphaeria; order Nitrososphaerales; family Nitrosopumilaceae; genus Nitrosotalea. Next base: position 8,158 of record JANWJG010000042.1, read on the forward strand.
TCCATGGAAAAATATCATCACAACATCACAAGTATTTCATTTTGAACACTGATTGTCACAATGTTTTTATCTTTTCAGTTTTGTTCTAGTGACTTTATGTCAATTACAAATCTGTATCTGACATCGCTGTTGAGTATTCGCTTGTATGCCTCGTTTACCTTTTGAATTGGAATAAGTTCGATCTCACTTGCAATGTTATTCTTGCCGCAAAAGTCAAGCATCTCTTGTGTTTCCTTGATTCCTCCAATGAGTGAGCCTGCAAGACTACGTCTGCCTGCAACAAGTGGGAACGAGCCAACAGGTGTCTGTTTTTCTGGAATCCCGACAACTACCATGGAACCATCTAGTGCTAAAAGCTCAAGGTACTGGTTCCAATCAAGTTCTGCTGATACTGTATTGATTATCAAGTCAAAGTATCCCTTTAGTTTTTCAAACGTTTGAGGATCTGATGTGGCATAAAAATAATCTGCGCCAAGCTTTTTTCCGTCTGCTTGTTTTTTGAGAGAATGGCTAAGAACAGTAACTTCTGCGCCAAGTGCATGTGCGATTTTTACTCCCATGTGACCTATTCCTCCAAGTCCAATTATTGCAACTTTTTTTCCTGGACCTGCCTTCCAGTGTCTTAGTGGAGAGTAGAGTGTAATGCCTGCACATAAAAGAGGCGCTGCCTTGTCAAGTGGTAAAGATTCTGGAATTTTTAATACATAATTTTCATCTACGACAATTTTGTTTGAATATCCTCCTTGTGTTATGGTGCCATCCTTTTCAGTTCCATTGTACGTTGTAACCATTCCGCCAGTACAGTATTGTTCCAAGTTTTTCTTACAGGGATCGCACTTGCGACACGAATCCACAAAACATCCTACTCCTACCTTGTCACCAACCTTGTAACGTGTAACCTTGGGTCCTGTCTTTGATACAATTCCTGTTATTTCATGTCCTGGAACCATTGGAAACATGGATCCACCCCACTCGTCACCAACCTGGTGAATGTCAGTGTGGCATATTCCGCAATATTGTATGTCAATTACGATATCATTATCTCTTGGCTCTCGTCTTTCAAATGAAAATGGTGCCAATGTTGACTTGGCACTCTGTGCTGCATAGCTTTTTACTTTCATGGTATCATCAGATGGTACCATTATTGGTTTGATTCTATTTAATGATTGACAGGTAGGTTTTACCAGTTTTCTCTGGTGTAACTTTCTGGTTTTTTATTTGGATTTTACTTGAACCACTGCTCAAGGTTTTGGCTCTTTTTCTCTAATGCTTTTTTTAGTCTGTTCAATGAAGTGTCAACCCTGTCTAGTGAAAAACTTCGTTCCTTTGTAAGATAGTTGACAATTCCGGAATAATCCACGTCGCCAAACTTTATCTCGGATACATCTGCCACCTTTGGATTCAGGAAGATGTCACGTATTTGCTTGTAGTCAATCTCTTGTAATTTCTCTTGGATCTGGGAGACATTTTCCAGGCGGCCGTTGTCTTTTATCATTTTTAGTGCAGTCTTGGGACCTATTCTCTCAAAGCCATCTGGATTAAAGTCCGTGCCGATTAGTATTCCGATATCGACTAGCTGCTCTCTTGTAACTTCTAATGAAGACAATGTCTTGTCAAGCTGGATGATTTCAGGCTCTATCTCTATTGTGGTATTTCTGTTTGGCAGCTTTCTTTTTCCGCTGTTTGTAAAGTTTCTAACAAGTCTTTTTGCACCAAACAATAACGAGTCAAAGTCTTGGCTTGCCGATGCATGGGCCTTACCTGTTGTAGTAAGATGTGCTGCAGTTGCCTCTCCTTCTGATGGTGCCTGGATCGATGGTATTCCAAACAACTCCAAGAACTTTTTTGATTCTTCTACCATGTCGTCTCGCAGAACAGATGTCTGCTGCGCAAACTTTTTTGCCTCTACATAGTTTCCTTCACTTATTGCTTTTTCATATTTTATAGTGGCATCTTTTTTTACCTGCTTTCTTCTTTGAATCTCTGCAGACTTCAACGATGGGGGTCTTCCATCAAATACGTAAACTGGTTTTATTCCTAATGATAGAAAATTGATGTTTCTATAAAACAGTCCGCTGATGTGGCTTGTTATTTTTCCGTTGTAATCTGTCAGTGGAAGTCCATCAGGTCCACGTATGATTGACAAGAACTGGTAAATTGCATTGTATGCATCTATTGCTACAATCTTTGATGTAAATGATTCAAGGTTTGTTCTTTCTCGTACACAAAGTTGTTTTAGATCTAGGCCCATTTGTCTCTACAAGATGTTGAAATGATTGACTTCTTATTTCTTTTTTACAGAAGACTTTTCCCAGCCTTTTTCTATGATTTCTTCGTAAATGTTTGAGAGCTTGGGAATATCTTCCCCTTTTTCTACTGCGGTCTTTACTTTATCTCTGTAATACAGCTCGATTGCCTTTGCAATCTTGTCGTCAATTGTTATTGAAATTCGGGTCTTTGCCAACTAGTACCAGTTGTGGTATTGGTAACTATCAATAATAAACTATACATTATCAATTTTTTTCTGTTTGTGGGATAATTAGAAAGCCTTCCTTGGTTGTAGTCATTCTCACAGGGGTGTCTTCTGGTAGGCCCATCTGGACCAAGATCATGCCTACTGTGATATCATCTGGAAGTGTGTATTTTTTGCCTTGATATTCAATTGAGACTGTTCTTTTTGTGATTGTCTCCATTTGATGTCTATATAATAAATTGTCTACTTTATATCCTTTATTATATATTTGATCTACTGATCAGTTTTTGTAATGTTATTTATGTGCCAAAATCAGAGTCTTTGACAAGTGCCAGGTTAGCCAAGTGGAACGGCGACCGCCTCGAGATCAAAAACAAGGTAGCGGTTATGCGCAAGCATGCAGGGGTTCGAATCCCTTACCTGGCGCTGTTAATTTTTTAAAAAACAGAACAAACCTACACCAATTTTTTAAAACATGCTAACCTACATTTCATAGTTGAAGACGTTATACCTTACTCTGATGATTGTATCAATAGTTGGATTCTCATTTCTGTCAATAAACCATGTTTATGCTACTTGTCCTCAAGGAGTCCAGTGTTTAGGTCCTGATTCTATTCAAGTTAACATGTCTCCACTACAAATGTTCAAGGCACACTTTTCCCCCGATCAGATACATTGTAAACTTGATCTGTATCTTGCAATAAAATCAAATGGTATGGAGCCCGTATGCCTCAAGGCTGGAACAATCTCAAAACTTGCATCACGCGGATTTTTCCATGGAATCAGTGCCAATGAGAGTGAAGCAAACTATACTACTGTTCTGATATCACCAGGATCTGAAAATCAGGCTTCCGTAAACTCGTACAGCCCAAGTATTGCAACTGTAGTGATTGGAGTTAACAATACTGTAAGGTGGGTGAGCCAATCTGAAACCGCAAATACAATTGTACCAGACATGCCTTTGATCCAGAACGGAAAACCATTTGGAAGTGATGGAGTAATAAAACCTGATCAGTCATACGTGTTTACATTCACAGAACCTGGAACATTTCCATATCATACAGAACCACATCCATGGATGAAAGGAACGATAATTGTCTTGCCACAAGCTACAACGATTCCAAGTGATAACGGAACACTTGTCGCACTGAGAGAAGGTCAAAGAGATGGCCCTCTGCTTGTACAAAAAATTCTAAAGGACAATGTACAGGGACTGGCCTTTAGAGAGTATCCTCTTGCAACAAATACTGGTTACCCAATGACATTGCATATTGGAGATATTGTAAGCAATGGATGTACAGTAGAACTTACACTTGTCAAGATTGAAAACAATACTGTAACATTTCTAAAAAAAGAACATCATGATAGGCCATGTCCTATTTGCCTTTCTGAAAATACCGTAATTGATACACCAAACGGTCAGACCAATGTACAAAACTTGAAACCCGGGATGGTGGTATTTACCCAAGACGATTTAGGCCACAAACAGATTGGTACAATACTCAAGACTGGAAGAACGTTATCACCACAAGGCCACAAGATGGTCCACGTGGTTCTATCTGATGCCAGAGAACTGGATGTCTCACAGAATCATCCTACTACCGATGGCAGGCTCTTTGGATATCTACAAGCAGGAGACACACTTGATGGCTCTAAAATCAAGAGCGTAGAACTTGTGTCATACAATGGTACATACACGTATGATATCTTGCCTGGTGGAAAGACTGGATTCTATTGGGCTGATGGGATACTTGTTGGCAGCACACTCAAGTGATGTTTTCATGTATCTTGTATTTGATCAAAGAATTTTTGATCTAAAGATAGCTTCATTTCAATCAAACCAATTAAATCAAAATGATTCCAAATGTATCCATGCCAACCTGCAAGGAATGCAATACTGTTTTTTACTCTACTGAAGGACTCGAAGTTCACCTGATACATGCCCACAAAAAAGGTATGATGGATAATTTCTCCAAATAGATTTTTTTTATATCATATCACTAGTCCATAGTCCTAAATGGGCTCATGCAAATCTCTGCCTGTTGGAAAAACTATACTAGTTTCTTTGCCTTTTCGTAACACTTGCCAGCCTCTTTCTTTTTGCCCATCTTCATTAATACGCCGCCCTTGTTGTGCCACGCAACTGTCAATTCTGGATGAATCTTTGTTGCCCTCTCAAAACAATCAAGTGCCATCTCTAGTCTTCCGAGAATGAAAAAACACACACCCTTAAAGTTCCATGCAGGAGCGTTTGTTGGCTCTAGTATGGTAGCTTCATCAAAAGATTCAAGCGCCTCTTCATATCTTTTCAAGTCCGACAGACATATTCCTTGCAGGTTCCATGCATCTGCCGATTCTGGATTTATCTGTAAAACTTTGGCATAGCATACTAGTGCATCTTCATGTCTTTTCAAGTGGTATAGTGCATCACCTTTTTTGAGCCAGGCATTTGCGTATCGCGGCAGTCTGTCTAACGCCTTGTCATAAAATGGAATTGCTTCTTCATACTGGAATTTTGCAACAAGTGTCTGGGCCTGCTCGTATGACCACACTGCCTCTTCTGGATAAATGTCGTCAAACTTTTGTATGGCATTTACAGTCTTTTTCTTTTGCATCCTAAGTGTCTGGTATGCGTCTGCAATCTGGGTAAATCTTGCTTGGCTTTCTTCTGCTGAATTCCTGTCTGGATGATACCGTAGTGCCAGTTCTCTGTATGCCTGCTTTATCTCTTGTATAGATGCACCATGCTTTAACCCCAGTATTTCATAGCACTGAAAAATATCCAATGTATATGATACGTAAAATGGGTGAATAAACTAAATCTTTTCTGCAAAAACACCTTTTTTTGACATTTTTTCTAGGGGATTGGCTAAATTTTTTAAATAGAGTCCCGGACTAGTGCACTAATGACACTTAATTGTCCTGACTGTGATTTTGCATTAATAGAGTTTGACCCCGGTTCTGGTATATTTCACTGTCCAAATCACGAATGTACATTCATATATTTTGACAAAAATACTGGCAAAAAATATAGGAAAAATGACAAATAATGTCTCTATTGTTTAACTACAAAGCAAACAGTACCGTACACGCATCTGTCGCATTGAATGTGCTTGATGAATTTATCTTGTCTACTAAGATCTTAATAACTAAAAGCAATATTGCACTACAGAGAATATGATTCCGTCCAATATACTTGATAAGATATATCGAACGTTTTATGAAATAACTCCGGATCTTGTATGTACACTAGATGAAAATGGGATAATCATAGA
>JANWJG010000043.1 GCA_025449485.1 Nitrosotalea sp.
ATGTCCATGTTCAATCCCAAGTACAAAAATGCGACTGAATTTGCAAAGAATGCAATCATCTCCCAAAAGTTTGATGCATATGCTCTTACTTTTTCGCCTATGATGTTGGGTTTTCTCATTATCACACCAAACCACAATCCTGCTGCAGCTGCTGCTACTAGACCTGAAAAACCAAGTGCATTTGAAATCACAACAGAGCCAAACAATGTTGCTACTGATAGTGCAGTTTCAGAAAATGGCTCTTCTATCAACCTGTGTAAATATTGTGAACCTGCACCAAGGCCTACTCCTACTGCAATGCCACCAAAAAATACCCATGCAAAATGTCCGATTGTTTCTAAAATGTTGACGTTGATAGTTGATATGTTACCTGTAGAAAATGATGATCCTTGCGATACTGCTATTGCCATAATTGAAGAAAATATGATTACACCTGTAGCATCATTGAAGCTTGCCTCTGACTCCATCAATGTTGCAAGTGTCTTTGGAATTTTTACTCTCTTGAATACTTCGATCACAATTGCGGCATCGGTGGGGGCAATTAGTGCAGCAAAAGCAAACGCTACAATTGTTGGTAATCCTGCCAGGTATGATAATAACAGTCCGCCGACTATTGTGGCAAGCCCTACTCCAACTGTGGACAACGCAAGGGCAGATATCCTAATTGCCTTGAACTGTTCACGATCAATTTTCATCATTGCCTCAAAAATTAGAGGTGGAATGACAAAGTAGAGGATAAGCTTTGGATCTACCTTGAATCCTGAAATGTTTGGAATTCCGTGACCTGTAAAATCTATTACTGATATTGAAATTCCAATTCCCACAAGAATCATGGTATATGGAATCTTTACCCTTGAGCCAATCAAGGAAGCAAGAAATATTGTCAAAAGAAAGACTGGTATTACATATTCACTTGATAGCAAGTGACTCAGACTTAATTCAGACATCTTTAGACAATTGTTGTCAAATTATAAAAATCGTTGCTAAATACATAAATTTTTGATTATCTTCTCTTGTCCATCTCTTTTCGGTTCTTTCTTAGAATACGAAATCCGAGAAAAATTCCAAGTGAAATGTTTACCATTCCAAGTGCAGTCAGGATAAAGTTGGGCCTGGTAGATGCAATCAAGCCCATAAATATGCCCCAAAATCCACCGATAAAGAATATCACGGTGATGATTCCTAGTCTGCGACTGGAGGGATTAGTCATTAGCGATTTTGATTTTATGACACTATTAAACATTGAGCGAATTGTATTTTGGATTGACAAATATGAAAAACGAATCTAGCTGAATTCTTTTCTTACGCTTTGGACAAATCTTGCATGAATTCTTATTCTCTCCAAAGTCTGTGCAAGCTTCATCTCTGTTCCGGGAACATGATGTCTTGCAAAGAATTCTCTAACTTCTTTTTCCTTTTTCAAGTCTGCCTCAATTGAGACACTGCCAATTATTCTGTTGAGAAGCGGATTTCCTACACCGAATCTTTTTACAATTCCTTTCCAGTTTTGTTTTATCCATGGCAAGACAAGTTCTTTTCCTTGTGGATTTGTCACCATTCTTGCAATTGGCTGGAAAAGATTTTGGGTTCGAACTTCCTTTGAGAGTGTAAACAAGAGAGTTTTTGATAATAATTTCTTGTCCTGAAAGTTTGCAAGTGAGCTTAGTAGTCTTATCATCTCTTCTTGTGTTGGAGCCTTGCGATATAGACTGAGAATTTTTTGATATGTTGTATAGTCTCCTGTCCATGCTATTATGGAATAAACAGGGCCACGAAGATCTGGATTTAGCTGACCTGTCTTTGATAAACTAGTAAACCTTGATTTTGCCTCTACAACTATCTCTTGGTCTTCTAGTTTTCCAAGTGAACTTATCACCTGTACACGTAAAAGTGCAGTTGTTGATCTCTCTCCCTTTATTGGGTCCCATCCAAGTTTTGCAAATACCTTGTTAAAGAAATCACGGTTGAATTCTTTTATTTCATCCCAAAAGACTTCCTTTGATAATAGCACATAGAAAAAATTCAGGCTAGATATGATATCTGATAATACGACATAGTCGTCTTCGTCTTCATAATGTTTTACAAAGTCAAGATAGTCTCTAAATGATACTTGGTTTGACATGCATAAAGCAAAGAGATCATGGTGAATGCTCCATCGGTCTACATTTGATATCTCTTTTTCTTCTACTTTCTTTCCAAGTGCATCTAGTGCGTTTTGGTCATATTTTACTCGATAAAACCCCTTTTGACCTTCATTTACCTTGAACCAGTCTGCTTGGTGAGGTATTGTAATTGACCCTTTCATAAGCTTGGTTACAGTCTTGTTTCCTGTCCTCACAGATAATGGAATTATCCAGTTTCCTTTCTTTGCTTTTCCCTTGTCTTCCAAGAGAAATCTGCTCTGAGATAATCTTAATTTTGAATCTTGTACTTTGGCCTCAATTACTGGATATCCAACTTGTCTTACCCATGTATTCATTATCTGTCTTACTGGTTGTCTTGATATTGAGCCAAGAGAGTTCCACAGATCTTCTGTTGTTGCATTTGCATATTCGTGTTTTTTCAGATAACTGTGTAACCCTTTTCTAAAGTTGTCATCTCCGATAAAATTCTCTAACATCATCAAGACACATCCTCCCTTGTTGTAGCTTATCTCGTCAAATATTTGTCGTACATCTGATGGACTCTTTACTGGAACATCAATTGGGTGCGATGATTTTAACGAGTCAAGACTCAAACCACCTGTCATTTCTGAAATCAGGAATTGGTCCCAAAAGTCCCACTCTGGATATAGTGCATCAACTGCCTTTGTTGCCATGAATGTAGCAAAACTCTCGTTGAGCCATAGGTCGTTCCACCATTTCATGGTGACCAAATTACCAAACCACTGGTGTGCTATCTCGTGTGCAATTACCTCTGCGATGTGTTGCTTTGTTTCAGTAGATGATGTCTTTGGGTCGTAAAGCAATATGGTCTCTCTGAATGTGATTGCCCCCCAGTTTTCCATTGCACCTGACGCAAAGTCTGGTATTGCAATCATGTCAAGCTTGGGCAATGGATATGCAATCTTGAAATATTTTTCAAAGTATGAAAGAAATTGTCTTGTAAACTCTAGTGAAAGTTTTCCCTGTTGTTTCTTTCCTTGTGTGGTGATTACTCTGATGAGTGTCTTGCCTGACTTGCTTGAAATGGACTCAAACTCTCCAACTGCAAGATAGAGAAGGTATGTAGACATGATTGGAGTGGTGTCAAACTTGTACTGGATCTTTTTTCCTGTTACTTTCTTTGACACTATGGGCATGTTTGAGATTGCAGTATGGTTCTTGTCAACTACTAGTGAGACATCAAATGTTGCCTTGGCCTCTGGCTCGTCCCAACATGGAAATGCTCTTCGTGCATCGGCTGCCTCAAACTGGGTTGTTGCAAGGTATTTTTCTTTTCCTTTATACTTGTACTTGCTCCTGTAAAACCCGACAAGCTTGTCATTTAGTTGTCCCACAAAATCAATTGAGAGCACTGCCTTGCCTGATATTTTTTGAGAGAATGTGATTACAAGTTCTTCTGTTTTTTCATCAAGTCTTGTTTTTGGTTTTATCTCTTTTCCATTCCATGATATCTTGCACTGTGTTATCTCAAGTTCTGCAGCGTGCAATGTTATTTTATTTACAGGTTTTGGTATCTTGACTGATATTTTTTCTCTTCCTCTGAATGTAAATTTTGTAAAGTCTGGCTCAAATTCTAGCTCATAATTTATTGGAAAGACATCATTCACAAGATTTTTCTTCTAATATACACGTAATATACTTTCTAATGCAAAATGTAGATGAGCCAGTGTAAGAAATGTACGCCAAAAAATACGATGGCAACTGCCTTTACTGTCTTGCCTGCTGTCATTGCTATGGAATACTTTACAATGTTGTATCGCTTGGTTCCGGCAATTATTGATATGACATCTCCCACTATGGGAAGCCATGGTGAAAAGAAAATTATTGTAAACCAGCCGTATCTTGTCATTATGTTGATGCTTTTTTGTTCATATTTTTTCTCTGGAGTCTTTCTAAGTCTTTTCAGTAATCTACCATTGTATCCTAGATAATATGCAATATATCCACCAATTATGGAACCGACAGTTAATACCAAAAATACATCAAGTGGGTTTATTCCTCCAAGCAACAAAGCTGAAATGGTAAGTTCTGTTGGAATTGGAATAAAACTTGAAAACATACCGTTGAAAAAAAGTCCAAGTAAACCGTATTTTATGAATAATGTGTCATGCACTATGGCATTTAGTATGTCGCCTAGCATCGCCTCAACTCCATTCTAGCTCATTTTAAATGAATTGCCATATTTTACATCGTGATCATAAATTGCATTACCTATTTTTTTGAGAAGTTTTGTTTTTGATTTTTGTGCTTTCTTGTCATGACTGTAATCTTTTTTTTCTATCAAACCATGGAGACGCTCAAGTTCTGTTCTTGATAATGCATTGACACCTCTTGTAAATACAATATCTAAAAGTTGTAGTCTTTCAAGGTCTTCGCTGGTATCTTCTGGCACACTGCTTGTATCTCTATCTTTAATATTTGTCTTGCACAAAAAAGGTCAAGTGTTCTACAAAGTATCGGTGTCATTTCACAAAGACTATGTCAGGGTAAAAGGGGATCTTATAGAAATTGGTATCATGGAAAAACCTGTAAACGGCAAAGCAAATGCAGCAATAATAAAACAGATTGCAAAACACTTTGGAATATCAAAGTCCTGCGTACGAATAGTTGTAGGAGAAAAGTCCAAAGACAAGATAGTTGAGGTTGTACCATAATTTCTCCAAACCCTAAAAAACAAGTCAAACCCAAATCATTTTGTGAACAAGTCTGTCATTGTGATGATTTTTGCTGTCGTAATGGTGTCATACATGGCGCCTCCTGGATATTCCCAGATTGCCAAGTCCACTGCTACGCTTGAAAATGGTGTATGGCACACAACCGTTGGAAAGCAAGTGCAGGTAACAACTGATGTTACAAACGGACAGGACAGGGCACAGCCATTTGCATACATTGTACAAATAGAAAACCAAGATGGAGTTGTGTATTCTTTATCGTGGATTACAGGAACACTTGATGCGGGCCAGTCCCTCAGTCCATCCCAGTCATGGACTCCTACTGCTCCGGGGACCTATACTGCACAGATCTTTGTATGGGCAAGTGTGGGAAATCCAGATGCATTGTCTCCTCCGCTTGCCATGAAAATAATGGTAGATTAGCATAAGTTATAATTTAGAAATTTGCACTATAACATGTGGCTATTAAAAGGAGAATTCCAATCTATCTTGTTATTGCACTAGCCTTTGCCTTTACCATTTACTTTTTTGCCTCCCCGTTCATGTATGGTTCCGATCAAGGCGGTGCTATACCTCCACTTAACCAAAGTCCTGACTCAATTTCAACACTGACAAGTGACATTGATGGTTGTGTATCTGCACCAACTTCAGACTGTGATCAGGAAATGTTACAAATAAAAAATTATTGCAATACCAATCGGGGTCAAAACATCCCGATATGCTCTGATGTGAGGGTGCAAGAGTATATTGACAGCAGGGGACTAGAACGTCCTGTAATAAACACTGGATGATTGTTTCTTTATTTCTGAGCTTCTTGCATGAATCTTTCCATGTTCTGCTTTACAAGAGGAATTATCTTCTTTGTTATGATCTGATGAAAGTCGTCTGCGTCAGGATCAAATGATAACAACAGTACATGTGCAAGTCTTCTGTTTTCATCAGCGATTGGTATTGTAGCCCTGATGATTTTTGTATAGTGTGAACTTGCATAGGAAATCCTTCCAAGCAGGTATTCCCATCTGAGCCTGGTGTATTGTCTTGTTGCGGCAGTTATTGCATACTGGGCCCTCTCCTCTGGCTTCATTATTGGGGCTAGGCCTGATCTCTCAGATGCTCCTTCTAGGGTTCCATCCCCGTCTGCAATTCCTGCAAATCTAATTTTCTTGTCTAGTGCTACTACACTTTTACAAAAGTCCTCAAAAAATGCCATTCAATATTGAATATCCGTTAAGGTATATTTGCTTTCTGGGAAATTTCCCTTCACATATTGTCTTGTTTTATGCTAGCAGGTTTTGCTTTTTGAAATATAAAATTACATAACAACATAAAACCAATCCATATTCCAAGCATCAGTATGGGTGTATAGTGACCTATGCACTGGCTGCAGACAAACCTGTTTACAAGAAATACAATTGCGCCTCCCACAAGTGCTCCTGTTGTATAATCTAAAAGCCTCCACCAGAAATATTTCATTTGTTATAGTCTGATCTATCCAAAATATAAGATTGATTTTACACGCTAGGAAAAGTGTCGCTTGATGTTGTCAACTTCGATCTTTATCCATTCACAAAAGATCTCCCATATGGCATCTGGTGTGGAATCATATTGAAAAAAAGTAAACATCACTGCTGTAGAGGTTTCATGTAAAGAAATTATTCTCATGTATGCTGGTGTCATGTTATCTTCAGTAGGTCCTGCATAGATGTCAATCAGTCCTGCTTTCTTGTCCACATCCAGTCTGATGAATACATCTCCAATTGGCGTAAGTGCCTTGTATTTGTTATCCACTAGCGTGAGTTTGCTGACAAACTTTGTGGCCCACTTTGGAATGTTTTCTATATTTGATAAAAACTCAAAAACACTGTCTCTTGGTACATTGACTACACAAGTCTCAGTTACAGAGTTCAATATTTTGTGTCAAAATATCGATTAATTAAATGGTATTCTGAGAACAAGCAAAAGAATGACTCATAAATCCATGACTTGATTTATTGCAGTATCATGTCTCTAAAACCAAAGAGTGCAGAAGAATCGCGAGCAGAGATGACTGTGAGAATGTTTCCATCTGACGCAAACCCTGCAGGCAATGTCTTTGGTGGTGAAATACTCAGACAGATTGACTTGATAGCAGGTCTTGTAGCCCAGAGACACTCCAAGAAAAATGCAGTAACTGCATCAATAGACAGAGTTAATTTTCTAAAACCTGTGATGGTTGGAAATGCACTCATACTAAATGCGAGACTTAACTATGTTTCACGTTCTTCGATGGAAATTGAGATTAGAGTTGAAGCAGAGAATCTGTTTACTGGAACTAGAACACTCACAAACACTGCGTATGTCACCTCTGTTGCATTGGATGAAACTGGCAAGCCTACAGATGTGCCTCCGCTTTTGATTGTCACAGAAGATGACAAGAAAAGGTTTGCAGAAGGAGAACAGAGAATGCTACAAAGAAAAAGAGAACGCAAGCACAACTAGAATTTTTCATCGGTGTTTTGCAGTTTTGAAATAAAACTCCGAGAGTGTGACTGGTTGCATGTTTCCATCTGAGACAATTATTGTACACATGTCTTAAAGTCGCACACAATTGTTTTCAAAATTTAATTCTTGATATTGCTCGCTAAATATTATAGCTGAGTTTTCATAAACAAGCTTAGCTGATAAGATGTATATGGTTATAGTACCTGGACGTATTGGTAGAAATGACTTTATCTTATGGTATCAGGCAATCCTGTATTAATCAAAAAATAAAACTTGTTCTAGTATCTTGTCTTGTAGCGCTTGTCAGTGCGTTAACATCTTTCTTGATTGTTCCACCTGTTGAGGCCCAAGCCCTGTCACCTCCAATAGAGGCACAAATTACTGTAAAAATTGACAAGGATCTGTATAACCGGGGAGATGTCATGATTGTATCAGGCGAAGTCAAAAGCGTTGTAACTAACATACCCCTAACAATTCAGGTGCTTGATCCTGATAATAATCTCGTTCATGTAGAACAGATACTTGTAGCATCAGATGGAAGATTTTCACTACCTATGAAAGTTGAGGGTCCGTTATGGCATATGCCTGGTACATATTCTATAATTGTGCAATATGGATTCAAGCATGTATCGGCAACGGTGCATTTCCAATTTGAACAGTCAAGTGTTCCAACATCAGGTGTGTTCAATGTTAAGGATCTATCCAGTGGACAAAACTTTGACGTTAATTATTCTATTACAGGTGGCCAAGTCAAAAGCATAGTTGTTGACCCTCAAGATATCTCTCTTGTTGTACAAATAGATACAAAGAGTTCTGGTATGCTACACCTACAGATTCCAAGACTATTGCTTGATGCAAAAAAATCAAGCAATTCTGATGAATCATTTCTTGTCTTTGTAGATGATGATGAAATAACATCATTTCAGGAGGGAAACTCTGACTATGAGTATAGAATACTAGACATTCCTATTGTGAGTGGTGACTCTAAGATAGAAATCATTGGGACTACAGTAATTCCAGAATTTGAAAATGTATCCTGTCTGATACTGGTCCTGGCAGTTGGATTGGTGACTGCAGTTACCGTATTGTCAAAAACAAGAACTGGTATCAAATCTTTGAATTTGTGATTTTTTTGATTTGAGGATTATGTTACAAAACTAGTGTTTTGCGTGATCTTCAATTGTATATAATGCTGCACTTTTTGCAGCCATCTCTGCAATTTTTTTATTTTGTGAACTTCCAATTATTATTACATCATTTTGCTCAGGTGACAATTCTTTCATTATTAGGGAATGTATCTTTTGGTCATTTCGCATCAAGTCCTCGCCAGTTCCTGGCAAAACAAGCCTCTCGTTTCTATAGATCAAAGTGGTTGCACCAACTGCGCCTGCCTTTATGGCCGCATCACGTTGCTCAATTCCGCTCTTGATGTTGTATGCCATGTCTTTTAGTAATACAGCATGATTGAATTTTCCTAGAGCCACAGAACACTTGGCAATGTCCATTTCTCTTGGAACTGTGGCATGTAGTTTTGTGTAAAGGGTATCGCCTTTGTTTGTCAGCCACATGCCTGCATTAGAGTTTTCAA
>JANWJG010000044.1 GCA_025449485.1 Nitrosotalea sp.
ATTTTATACTAACAACTTTAATAAGATCCATTTATTCACAATAATCTGTGTTTTGATGACAAAAGTTGATGATTTAGATATGATAATTTTATCAGAATTATCACAGGATGCAAACATATCAGTTCCACGAATTTCAAAGAAGATCAACGTAAACTCATCTGTAGTATACAGCAGAATCAAGAGACTAATTAAGAGAAAACTCATCGAGCGTTTTACCATAGTAGTAAATGATAGGGAATTAGGCTATACAGTAAAGGCACTAACTGGGATAAACATGGATTCCAAGATGAGAGACAACGTTATTGAAGAATTGATGAAGATTCCAGAGGTAAGAGAGATCTCAGAGGTAACTGGAAGATTTGATATCATTGTAACCATGTATGCCAAAAACCTAGACGAGATGCACCGATTGATATCCGAAAGACTAGGAAGAATTCAAGGAGTTCAGCGTTCTGAGAGTTTCATTGAAATGAAAAGGACAACAAAGCCGATGCCTTACAAGCCAGCAAAATAGTCGTTTGGACCTTTTCAACCTATAAATAAGTAATAAGATCCAAATGGAGTAAGAGTGTGCTAACAACAAAAGCCAGTTCAAGAATTAAGGTATACTATGAAGTTACCAAGCCAAAGATATGGTATCTCCTTGTTTTTACTGCAATAGGAGCAGCCTTGACTGCATCAAATTTGTATCATATCCCAGTATCTCCGTTAACATGGGGTCTTGTTATAGGAAGCGTAATAGCTGGTTCTGCTTCGGCAAATACACTGACAAACTATAACGACAGAGACATTGATGCAATAATGGAGAGAACGAAGGACAGACCCATTCCAAGTAGGAGAATTTTTCCTGCTGAAAAGGCATTATACTTTGGATTAATTCTGGGGGCAATATCCCTAGTAAGCGCTTTTGCCATAAACATGTGGGCAGGCATTTTCATGGCATTTGGACTTGCGGACAATATTCTAGTCTATAGTAAATTTCTGAAGAGACGAAGTAGGACAAATATCGTTTTAGGAGGATTTTCAGGAGGAGCACCTGCAATGATTGGCTATGTTGCAGTGACATCTACTGGCCTATGGGACTTGGGATTAGTAATGGCAGGACTTGTCTTTGTTTGGATTCCAATGCATATATGGAGTCTTACACTTCATGTCAAGGATGATTATAACAAAGTCAACGTTCCAATGTTGACAGCAGTTGAATCAGAAAGGACATCAGTTCGAGTCATTGCCGGAACCACTCTGATGATGGTTCTTTTCAGCGTTCTTCCCTTTTTCATGACAGGTATGTCTGGAAAACATTTGTTTCATGAAGTATATCTGTATACAGCCCTAGTTTCAGGTGCAATAATGATTGCACTAAGTGTCTGGCTACTTGTGAAACCATCCGAGAAGGCATCATGGACGTTATTCAAGTTTTCAAGTCCATATCTTGCAATATTGTTTATTGCACTAATGATAGATTCTGCACTTTGAGTTTTATTTAATATATTTTTTAAGAGACATGTTTTCAGCGCCTGGGATCTTGGCAATTTCAAACCCTTCTGCCCTTTTTGAAAAAGATTTTGTCGCATCTACTCCCATCTTTGCAGTAAGAAGATTTTTTTGATCACTTGAAGGATCCAGACTAGAACCTCTTACTTTTGGCACTATTACCAGGTCCTTGTCGGCTTGAAATCTAGTGGCCACGGCATATTCTACTGCAACAGGATCTGATGGATCAATATCATCATCCACCACTACCACATTCTTAAGAGAACGATGGGCAGAAAAGGCAGCTTCTATTGCTTTTTTTGGATCTGAATCTCGTTTTTTGGAGATCTGGACCACGGCATGCAACCATTTACAGCCGCCCTCAGTGAGTACGACATTTTTGGTTTGTGGCAAGGCTTGTTTTAGTTCCTTGTTTATCTTTGCTTCAATTGGCATTCCCATTAGTAACTGATGTTCACCAAAACCAGCTAGTATATCATGAAAGATAGGATTATTCCTAAAGTATATTCTATCAAGCTCAAAAACAGGCTGGGCTCTTTTGAAATCATATGTGCGAAGCATTTCTACCATCCATTCTTTGTGCGTCTTGTCCTTGAGAATTCTTCCCTCGATAATTATTTCTGATTCTGATGGGACAAGCATCTTAGAATAAGGCGATATTGAAAGTGTGAGTTTTTTTCCTAATAATTCATTTGCAATTTCAAGCTCATCTTTTCCCCAATCAGCTTGATATGCACCTGCGATAGAAACAGCAGGATGAACACCTACCGAAATAGCAACTTTGAGATCCTCACCATGTTCTTTTGCATAGACAAAAGTCCTGTGAAGGTGCCTTCCCTCCACCATCCTAATTGAAAAGTGTTTTTCGTCTATTCTCAGCAACCTGTTAAATGATGAATTTTGCGTACCCATTTCCTGATTTTTGGTATATATGATTGAGGACGTAATGAATGGGCCTGGTTCCTTATCAAAATGAGTGACCATTGGTAAAGTAAAAAGATCTCGTGACTGGTTTTCTAGAAATTTTGCTTTTGCTATTGTTTTTGGTTTTGATGCATGTTTTATGGCAGAAATTACTTTTTCATGTATCTTGTCTTCACTTGCACCAACCGCATAAGCAAATCTTTTTCGTGTTCCTACCAGGTTTGAAACCACTCGAAATTTACTATCTTTGACATTTTCAAACAACAGTGCTTTGGAACCATCCATTTTGGCTGTTACTGCTGCAATCTCAAACTTTGTAGAAACTTTCTTTTTTACTACAGCCAACTCGCCTTTCTTAGCAATAAGATCCAGGTAGCCCCGCATATCAAAAGTCATTGTTTTATAATCTCCATTAATTCGTTCATTAGCACTTTCATACTATCAAGATCCAGGTCTTTTTCAATGTTTAATGAAAAGATGCAAATTCCATTTATTGTGGAAGCCACACGTTCCGATACCATCTTGAGAAAAAGTGTATCTGATTTTGATGGTATAACAGCAGCTGTACTTACACGACCACCTGAACTAATAGAAACAACGAGTGTTCCTATCCTTTCCTTTCCTTCTGAAATAGAAATATAATTTCCATTGTCATATGGAACAATCTGTACCAGAAAGTCTCGATGATTCACTGTGACGGTTTTTTTCGTATAACCGACTTGTGATATCAACAGTTTACTTCAGCTTACTAGTGCCTATATTGCTACCGGCGTAACTGCTACCTTTTTTGCAGCCTTCACCGTCTTAGCTTTTGTCGTTTTAGCCTTTGCAGTTTTAGCCTTTCTTGGGGTCTTTACTGCTATTGGCTCTAGCTCTATCTCTTCTACTTCTGCGGCCTTTACAGCGACAGCTTCTAATTGATCAGCTTCGACTCTTGCTCGTAGTTTTGCTTTGTACTTGAGGTTTCGTGGTTTAGTTCTTAGTCTGTATCCACAGCAAGGACACCAAAGACCCTCCCATTTTATGAAAATTTCACAAATTTGGCATCTTTTTTGTCCTGATGCGTAACGACCAGTTCCGACTGGCTTCTGTGCCTTGTATCTTGTGCATATTCCTTTACATGTCATATGTTGTTACCTGTATTCCATATAGTTATAGTAAATATTTAAGCATGGATCTAAAATTTCTATAATTTTAAAGCATTTTTTATGAAATTATTATTTTAAATTTAGGTACTCAAGCGGACAGTTTTCAAGAAAAAAATGAAAAACACTATAAATATCTATCGTTCTTTTACATTCAACTCAAAAGATCAACCTTAAATGAGACCTCGAGAGGTTTTTTGAACTATTTCGAGTTTTTTATCCAATTCTCGAAAGAGGTAGAACAAGATGCCTGTAACCTTCTCTCTGTGTGATATATCTTGCAGACATTTTATCACACTTTCCTCGCCTATTGAAATTTTTTATTTTCAGTGATGTTTTACGCTCGTCTACAAACTCTAGTTCAAAATGTGAACAGAATCTAAGATTTAGTGAGTTTACTATGTGCAAAGCAATTTTCATGTTACCATTTCCTACTTTGACAATTTTTCGTTGAGCGTTTATCCCTACCAAAATTCTGACAATGTGAGATACCAAGTCATCAGTTGACGTGTAAATTGAACTCTCAATTTCTTTTTCATAGTAAAAAATGGACAATCCAGTCCTGCTGCCAGGATCAATTCCAATTACTAGAGAATTATTGTTAATTCCAGATTGTAATTTTTCAACTATTTTTGCTCGTATAATAGTAGGATGATAATCGAATTCATCATCTAAGAGAACCAGATTAGTAGGTATTTTAGAAGATTCATGAGTGGTGGTTAGAATCAGTCTCTTGTCGGAACTTGTTATTTCTTCAGGCAGTATAGAATCGTAATTTAGTTCGAGTCGTCTTAAGATATTTATGAATTTAAAATATGACTTGCCTGATACCGTTGCCACTGCGATATTGTTTTGTGGTGGGTATGATATGATTGACAATACCATTGAGAAAATTTAAAGATTGTTTGTGTGTTGTTTTTGATCAATAAATTTCATTTAGTTGTCAATAGCAATATTGCTCTTGCAAGATCTCCCTTTGCTTCAGTTAACGCCTGAGTTGCCTCATCCGGGGATACATTGGCCTGCTGTGCTACAAGCATGATATCCTCTTGACTGAAGATAGGCACCTCAAGTTCTCGTTCTTCATAACTTTCAGCAATTATCTGAAAAATTGAATTATCTTTTGCCTTCATTTCTGTAACTGACGGCTTTGCAATTATGATCTCTTTTGTATCCGTCTTAATTATGACCTCTTGCACATTTTGGACATCCTTCATTTCAAGGCCCATCTTGTCCAACATTCTCCGCATTTCGCGGTTTCCGCCACGCATCATGGTATATTCATACTCCACTGTTTGTACTTTTTAAACTATCTCTGATCTTTATTGCTACTCCTTTTTTAAACGACTTTATCATTCTTGTAGATAATACTGCCTTTCCAACTGCAACTACTTTACCATCATGTAATACCGATACATCTGAGCCTATCAGTATGTTTTTTCCACACCAAGTTACATGCTTACAAAAGACTGAACTGCCTTCTTGAACAAACGCCTTAGATTCATCATCAATTTCAAGGCAATTTTCTCTGAATTTTTTACTTTTCAAAAGGATCTGGGCAAAATAAGGAGTTATGGCAAGTCCACCATCAGTGCGTAGAGTACAAAGCAGGTTATCATTTTGATGCACGTGTTTTATTCTGCCAGTATTTTTTGAATAGGTGATAGCTATATCCTTTGGGAGGTATCTTGACACTCCCTGACCAAAAAGCGCATCCAGCGTATACTTGATTTTAAGAATCGAATCCACAGAATTATGGTGATTTATCCGTGTTAATTATTTTTGCAATAGAAGCGACCTATATAGTAGGTCCTAACAACTATATAGAATAATTCACAATCCATGTAATATGGGAACAAATGAAGAAATGCGAAAGATACAGTTTACAGGCAAATCATCATACATTGTTTCACTACCAAAACAATGGATTATTGACATGGGTCTCAAGCAAGGAGACCAAGTAGCAGTAGTAAGACAAGGAATTTCCAATTTACAAATCGTTCCATTAAAGCATCATAACAAATCTGTTGGTACAGAAGAGGCAACGATTGAAATCAAACCAGAAGAGGAAGACTCGACAATTGTTAGAAAACTGATTTCACTTTATCTTCTTGGGTTTACTATCATAAACGTAAGATCAAAGGGTGGAAGATTAAAGCCATCTCAGAGAAATTCTATCAAGGAGGCAGTGAAGGGCATTTTGATGGGAACCGAGATTACTGCAGATTCTACTGAAGGCATAACTATTCAGGTACTCATCAATTTGTTTGAGCTTTCAGTTGATGGGGCACTAAAAAGAATGCTGATAATAGCAAAGTCAATGCAAAATGATGCGTTACTTGCTCAAGAGGAAGCAAATTTTGAGCTGGCAAAGGAGGTCATAAACAGTGACGATGAAGTTGACAGGTTTAGTTTTTACATAATGAGACAACTCAAGATAGCAATTCAAAATGAGCACATGTTAAATGAAATGGGAATAGAAAGTCCTTACCATTGTTTGGGTTATAGATTAATAGTGAAAAATATTGAACGCGTGGGAGATCATGCAACAGACATTGCAAGAGACTTGCTTGAATACAAAAAACCCATCAAGAAAAACATATTGGACCCAATACATGACATGAATACATTTACCTTGTCGGTATTGGATGAGGCCTGTTTATCTCTATTCAAGAAGGATTCTAACGAGGCAGAACGAACAGTACAAAAAACTGCTGAAATTTCAAAATATGAAAAAAAGGTTCAGGATGGTCTGAAGACATTGAGGGATACTGAAGAAGTCTATAGAGTTAGAAGAATGAGTGAAAACATACGAAGGATATCAGAATATGCAAGTGACATAGCAGAGATAGTCCTAGATGTGACAATAGAAAAAACTCTGCGAAAGCAATAAGATATCGAGAGATAGCAGTAAGATATTGAAAGATTCTGCAATCCTAATAACATATGACAAGGAAGACGCTCTAAAAGAGGCATTAGGCCTGTGTGATGCTGCAGGATATGAAGTTCGCAAAATCATACAACACAGAATTCTAAATAAATCAAAATATGGTCTAGGGGAAGGCAAGGTAGACGAATTAAAGGAAATGTTGTCTTCCATCAAACCAGATGTCATAATCTTTGATGAGATACTCAAGCCAAGTCAGAATTACAATTTGGCCTCTACTCTCAAAATGAATATACTTGATAGAGAAGCATTAATTCTTCAGATCTTTGAGCGAAGGGCAAAGAGTTCTGAATCCACCCTGCAAGTCAAGATGGCTCAGCTAAGATACGAAATGTCAAGGGCCAAAGAAAAAGTTAGACTTGCAAAGATGGGAGAACAACCAGGATTTATGGGGATAGGAAAATTCGAAGTTGATGTTTACTTTAACGATATTAAAAACAGAATGAATGGTGTAAAATCAAAGTTAGCAAAATCATCAACACAACGCGCGCTTCACAGACAAGCAAGAAAAAGATTTGGATTTAAGACAATCTCTCTTGCAGGATATACATCAGCAGGAAAGACTACACTTTTCAACGTACTAACTGGAGAGGAAAAAGAAGAAAGCCCAAAACTTTTCACTACACTTTCTACAACTACACGAAAGATCACTCTGAAAAATTCTGAGGTTTTGATTTCAGATACTGTGGGCTTCATAAGCAGACTGCCTGCATACATGGTACAGGCATTCAAGTCAACTCTTGAGGAGCTCATCTATACAGACGTTGTAATAGTTGTCATTGATGTTAGTGACACAATATTAGAATTAAGAAAAAAATTCAAAAGCTGTATTTCTACCTTAGATGAAATAGGAGTAAGCAAGGACAAGATGATTTTTGTTCTAAATAAATCAGATTTGGTTTCAAAAGAAGAGATCATTGAGAAGGCAAATCAACTAGACTTGACAAATAATAGAAAATGGTTAGCAGTATCATCTTCAACCGGATTTAATATCACACAATTAAAGACTCTGATATACCAAGCACTGGACAATTCACCGGTAACAGAGGAAAAAAAGGAAATACAAAGACCAGAAATTAAAATAAATCATGAAGATTGAAGTTTTACGCATAGGTACAAGACTTGTTAGAGATGATAGAGTAACAACTCACGTAACTCTTGTATCAAGAGCATTTGGGGCATCAAAAATATACATGTATGATGCAAATCCAGATATCAAAGAAACTATATCCAAGGTGAACAAAATGTGGGGCAGTGATTTCAAAGTAGAGATCATTGAAAATTGGAAGGATGTTATAAAATCAAAAAAGAAAGATTTGTTCAAGATAGTCCATTTAACAATGTATGGCGAAAATATTAATGACATTCAGGATCAGGTAAAAGAAGAAGAAAAAATTTTGATTGTGGTTGGCGCAGAAAAGGTTCCAAGGGAAGTATATGACATGGCAGATTACAACATTGCAATAGGAAACCAACCGCATTCAGAGATCTCAGCACTTGCCATATTGCTTGATAGAATTTTACAAGGACAATACCTTCAGAAAAAATATCCATATGGAGAACGTGAAATAATCCCAACAAAAAAGGGAAAAAATGTAATAGATAAAACTGCTAATTGAACTAATTATATAAAAACAGGTTAAAACCATTTGATTAAATATAGAGATTAGGAAAGAAGAGTATAATGTCAGTTGAGCATGAGGATCCTTTTGTAAAAATTGCTGCCTTGATTGGCGGAGATGAGTACCTAAAAGTTGCTCGTTCTCTCCTTAATACGGAAGATGCTACAGATGAAGAAATTGCAAGTTCGACTGGACTTAGAATTAACATAGTTAGAAAGGTGCTGTATGATCTTTTTGGTAAAGCTCTGATAACAGGCATTAGAGTAAAGGACGAAAAGAAGGGATGGTTTGTTTACAGATGGAGAGCAAGAAAAGACGAAGTAGATAATTTTATTGAGAATCAAAAAAAGAAGATTGTAGAAAGACTACAACAAAGAGTAGACTATGAAAACTCGGCTGATTTTTACCATTGTGGAAATGAAGATTGTCAGAAATTGACCTTTGAAAAGGCGCTTGATTTATCCTTCAAATGTCCTACTTGTGGAAAATTGGTAAATCTTTCTAAAAATGAAAAACTGAAAAAGGCTTTGCAAGGAAAAATAGATCAGTTACGTGATGATCTAAAACACTAGGATACATAGTGTAAAACTAGTTCATTTTGTATTTTCTTGATCTTTTTTAATTTAAAAGAGTTTGATATATTTTCAAATCCAACACCCTCAACTAGAGAAATTGCAGTACTTCCTCCTAGAACATATGGTGTAACAGTAACTATAATTTCATCTACCAGTTTTTCTTTGAAAAAATACCAATTGGTTGTACCTCCGCCTTCAACAAGAATTCTTTTGATGCCTCTTTTGCCAAGTATTTGCAACAGTTTCTTTATGTTGATTTTTTTCTTGCCACATTTGATTACTTGAGCTCCTTTTGCAACAAGATTTTCCACATTTCTTGAAGCATTTTCTGATACAACAAGTATGGTAGGTATTTTTTTTGCAGTTCTTATCACTTTTGATCTTGGAGATAAACTACCGCTTGGATCAAGAATGACACGAATTGGGTTTTTTCCTTTTACATGCCTGACAGTAAGTGATGGATTGTCTATGTTTACAGTGTTTTTTCCTATCAATATGGCATCAACGCTTTTTCGAAGATTATGGACTCGTATCAGATCTTTTTTTGATGAGAGGTTAGACCTTCCAGTACGTGTGGCTATCTTTCCATCAATACTGATGGCAGCACTGAGTATTACATAGGGTCTAGATTTTTCCATGCACTAGTTTTCCTTCATACATCACTGCTTTTATGGTATTTTCTGAAGCCCTATGCACTATTGATGCATGAGGATTGTGCATTGGCTCTAGATCAATTGCATGTTTTTCAATGAATATACAATCTGCCACGTTGCCATTTTGAACAATTCCAATTTTACCACCCAAAAGTTTTGAAGCGTTTGTAGTAGCCATCTTGAGTATATCTTTTGGCAATAGTCTTTTCTTCTTAACACCCATTGAGACTTTCCAAAGATAATCCATCTCCCTGAACATGTCAGGCGAATTTATCATGACATTGTCAGTTCCAATAGCTATGTTACAACCAGCACCAAGCATAACATCTACATCCGGAATACCTTCTGCAAGAGAACCATTCGCTCTTGGACACACAACAATACTTGCTCTATTTTTTATTGCCAGCATAAGATCTTTTTTTGAGGCATAAGTCATATGAACCAAGAAATTTGGTTTTGCAAGTAGAGCTCGCTGAGTCTCAGTTTTTCCAGATATCTTTTTTGATATCTTGTTGCTTTCTTCAGTCTCAGCAGAGTGTATGGCACGAATTTTCCTAGTCTTCGCAAAGTATTGTAATGCAGAATCACTAAACTCATTTGGGCCACTAATGCCAAGTCCGTCACAGTTTGCTAGAAAGTTCTGTAGGGACGATCTATGAAATTGTGGAATTGGTGTGTTATTCTTGATGGATCGTAAATCTTGATAATATTCAATTCTTCCCAGAATAACGGGCCTTATTGGAATACCCAATGTAGCATTTTTTAACAGATCAATTCCCTCACCTCCTCCTTCTCGAAAATCGACGAATGAGGTTATTCCTTTTCTAATCATTGAGATACAGGAATTTTTCACAAAACTTGTCAGGTGATATTTTTCAGAGTTTTTGAGAATTTTTTGTTTAAACCCACTGACTGGGTGTATCTTTTCCTCAACGCCTGAATCTATTCCAATGTCCTTGGCTATAGAATCCCCAATATGTGTATGAGAATTGACTAGACCAGGCATCATTAAGAGACCCTCACCATCAAGGGTCACCTCATTTTTTTGAGGCGAGAGTTTTGTACCTATTTGTCCTATGTGCTTTCCAGAAATTCTCACACTAGTGCTTTGGACATAATCTAGTTCTGTACCATAAAGCAGACTGATATTTCTTATCAGCATGTTATCTCAAGAATTCTGGTATCTTTTTTTCCAGAGTCTCTAAGCTCACGGATCTTATCTAATGATTGAGTAGCCAATTTTGCCGCATCTCTCCCTGTTTTTGCAGTTCCAATCCCACAGTTAAATGAGATATCATACTTTTGTTTTACAATTTCAAGAAACTTTGTTATTTCATCTTTGTTGGCACCAGAACTTAATATCATAAAGTTATCACCACCCATGAAAAATGCAAGTGAATTTCTTTTGAGGAAAAACTCTGACATTTCAGAATATAATTTGATGATAAGTGAAGATACTTCGTAGGGCGATTTTTTTGCAGAAACTGATGTAGAACCATCCACATCCATGTGTATAATCTGAACTAAATCTGCATCTTTGCCTAATGGCAATCCAAAGATATTATGATCCCGGCTTAGACCTGTGTTAGATCTTCGTGCCGTGTCAGCATTTGAGCTTGCCTCAAACGGGGTTTTCCCCTGTCCAATAGACATGGACAAACCTAGCTCAAAGGACTTTACTAGGTGTTTTTGGATTTCAACATGATCATCAACGGAGAGACCGTTTGTTATTACAAAGATTTCATCAAATCTATTAGGAAACGCAAGACAATTTTTTTGTGAAAACAAGTCTTGTATTTCTTTGTACAATGATGCTTGAAGCATCTGAAGCCTATGTTCCCTATCACTGCCCAGGGTCAGAGTCCATGGTCCATATCCAGTTATCTTGATTATGGTCAGTTGAATCATTTTCTAATTTTTTCCAGTTCTTCAGATAGCCTCATTGCAGCCTCGATGGCTCTCTCAGCTACTGGTCGTATTCGTTGATGTGCTTGTCTATCACTCATTCCAGGTCCTGTTATTCCTAGCGTCACTGGTTTTTGGTACTTTATTGAGAGATCTGATAATGCTTTTGCAGTTACATGCGAAATGAGTTCGTCATGTTTTGTCTGACCTTTGATTACTGCGCCAAGAGTCACTACAGCATCAACATCTTTTTTTTGCAACAATATATCAATCAAGAGAGGCATATCAAATACGCCTGGAACTTTACTGGTATATTTTACATTCATTTTTAGTGCTTTTGCTCGCTCTAAAGCAAGATCAAGCATTTTAAAAGTAATTTCACTATTAAACTCGGCAACAACAATTGCGATATTCAAGATCAATGCTCCTTTGCAAATTTTACAAGCTCAGTACCATCAAAATATGGTATAGCATTATCTTTTGCATATTTTTTTGCCTTTTCCGTAGACAAGGCAGCATATGTTTGAGAGTCTAACATTTCACAGATTGCTGTAACTGGTGAAAGTCCTGCAAGTTTCATTAGATAAATAGACATTTCAGTATGTCCTAATCTCTTTGATAATAATCCTTCTGAAGCAATAAGCAATGGAATGTGACCAGGTGTCTTAAAATTAGAATTGAAGATCTCTTTTTTGTCAATGTTTTTATTTTTGTACAATTCTGCCATTTGAGAAATTGTAAATGCTCTTTCTTTATCGGTTATTCCAGTGAATGTGTTTTTGTGGTTAATTGAAATTGAAAATGATGGTCGATCTCCGTAAGGGGCGGTACCAATTACCATCTTCTTCAATCCTGCATCAAAGTTTTGAGAATTGAATAGAATATCGTGCATAAAGTTTAATCCCAAATTTGATGCAAGTTCATGGTTAATTGACATACAGATCAGTCCTCCTGCATCCATACGCATGCGGGCTATATGTTCAGGAGTTACAAATTCTGCTGCAACTACCATGTCTACCTCGTTCTCACGTTTATTTCCATCATGAAGTAAAATGAAATCGCCCTTCCTAAGTGATGAGAGTGCTTCGTCTAAGGACATATAATTATCAGCTTTTCATTATTGTTATAAATCTTACTAGAAAATTGGTAACTACCAAAATAGTGGTAATAGGTTAATTCTCAGATAAAATATATTTTCTGAGTATGTCGGTTTCAATATTAACTTTATCGCCAATTTTTTTGTAACCAAGATTAGTTACTTGCATGGTGTGCGGTATTATTGAAACAGAGAATTGATCTTTTAATTTATCAACAATTGTTAAACTTATACCATCAATTGTTATTGAACCTTTTTTGATAATATGTTTTGATAATTCTTTTGGAATTTTTATCCAGATTTGCACTTGGTTGATCTGTTTTTCAATCTTAGAGATAACACCTACACCATCAACATGTCCTAGTACAAAGTGTCCTTCAAGTCGCTCACCAACTTTAAGACTTCTTTCAATGTTTACTTGGTCTCCAGGTTCCAAGGATCCTAGATTAGTCTTTTTTATTGTCTCGCCAATCATTTCAAACTCTGTAATTCCTTTTGAGATATTTACTGCAGTAAGACATACTCCATTTATTGCAACACTGTCTCCTATTTTGAGGCCCTTTGCAATTTTATCAAGTTTGATTTTCATTTTTGCAGCACTACGGTTATTTGTTTTTTTGTCAAACATTACAATACTGCCCAAGCCTTCAATTATTCCAGTAAACATGACAAGTTTTAATTTGCATCAAGATGATTTATGTTTATCAGATAGTATCTACATCTGGGACTTGGTCTAATTGCTATACCTATCTAGAAACCATTATTTTGCAGAATTCAATAAAGTTACGGCTCTCTTATAATGCACCTCATCAATCATTTTTCCATCTACAGTGGTAGCCCCTTTCTTGTTCTTTTTGGCTAGATCGTATGCATTCATAACTTTTTTTGCCCATTCCATCTCTGCGCGAGTAGGATAGAATACTTTGTGAACAACATCAACTTGACTTGGATGAATGATGCTTTTGCCTGCATATCCAAGATTTTTGGCAACAAGAGAGTCTTGTTCTAATCCTGTCACGTCATCAAGGTCTTGCCAGATTGCATCAATTGCATATTTTCCTGCTGCTCTTGCATCTACTGGAATTTTAGTCCGTGAGTATACAGCTCCTTCTGGTTTTTTCGTATACTCGACACCCAAGTCATTTAGTAGATCAAATACACCAAAAACCAAGGCGGATATTCTTTTACTACAAGATGCAATTGAATATGCGTTTACAACACCCTCTGCAGACTCTATTGATGCCATAAGTTCTATTGGCTTTAGTTTACGCTTTTTTTCTAACCCTAACATGGTTTTTTCAATTTTTTTTATTTCACCTGCAGTATTTACTTTGGGAATCACTATGCCATCAACACCTTTCTGAATAATTTCCAGTAGATCATCAGGTATCATTCCGGATACAGGAGAATTTGTTCTCACATAAATTTCTGAATTGTATTCTGATCTATTTTTTAATGCATTTTTTATTAGATTTCTTGCCGATTTTTTTTCTCCTAGAGGAACGGAATCTTCCAGATCAAAACACACAATGTCTGCCTGAAGAGATTTTGCTTTTTCTAGAAAACGACTATTATTTCCAGGAACAAACAAAAGACTACGTAAGAGTCTTGCCATAAATAGAAAGATTTTATGGTTTGAGTAAGATTTTGCCGACTAGTCCTTTACCAGTGAGCATCTTAGTATGTGCCTCTGCAGCATTTTCAAAACTATACTCGGAATCTATGATAGCTTTAATTTTCTTTTTACCCATCCAATACAATCCTTGTTCTAGCTCTGCCTTTGTTCCTTGTGTAGAACCCAAGATATTAGTTCCTTTGAAGAAGATGTGTCTCAGGTCGGTCTTTGCATCATATCCTGTTGTTGCACCACATGTTACCAGTGTTCCTCCGTATTTTAGCAAGGTAAGTTGATCATTCCAGTGTGTTTGACCAATGTGATCAAATGAGACATCAATTCCACCAAATGGTTTTGCAAGTTGTCTTACTTCTTTAGCCCAATCTGGTTTTCTGTGATCAACTGCGTGATCTGCTCCAAGTTCTTTTAGTTTGTCTAGTTTATCTGGACTTCCTGTAGCAATAACATTACAGTTGTATAATTTTGCAATCTGAATTCCAAAACTTCCCACACCAGAACCTCCACCCATGATAAGGACTGTTTGTCCAGGATGAATTCTTGCTCTTCCTACAAGCATGTGCCATGATGTAAGTAGTGTCATAGAAGCTGCTGCAGCTTCATCAAAGCTTACGCCTTCTGGAATTTTTGCAACGTTAACTTCAGGCAAGTGTGTGATTTCAGAAAATGCACCCCATGTAGGTCCTGTTTGGAATCCCCAGATGGTTCTCTTTAGACAATCATATTCACGTCCGTCGGTACATGCATCACATACTCTGCATGACATGTTTGAATGTGAAACAACTCTATCGCCAACTTTGAAATTTGTGACATCTTCTCCTACTGCAATAACTTCACCTGCTGCATCAGAACCTGAGACATGTGGCAATGGTACTGCAACTGGTTGTCCTCTCATTCCCCAGATATCGTTATAGTTTAGGGCTGCTGCCTTGACTCGGAAAACAACTTCATTTGGTTTTGGTTTTGGATCAG
>JANWJG010000045.1 GCA_025449485.1 Nitrosotalea sp.
GGCAGTTTGATGTAGAATAGTACAATGAAGACTATCGGTAATCCAACTAGACTAAAGATCAGAATAACCCAGAATATTAAATCAAATAAAGAACCAATGAATCGACTTAATCGAAACTGTGGTGCAATAGTTGACATTATCTATCTGCCTCCACAGGCCAATAATTAAGACCCCAGTAAACTGCAGGCATGTTACCTAGTTTTTCACCTTTTAGCAGATATGGCATACAAATCAAATTTCTAAACGAGCCAACGCTTATCTTCACTCTATAAGGTTCTGGTCGGTTATTTGATACAATATAATATCCAATTGCACCTCTTCCCGATTCAACTCTACGATAAACTTCATCATTGCCGCCTTTTGGATTTGGTTTTAATTTTGTGCGCACAGAACCTGATTTTGGCATCTTTTTGAGTGCGTCTTTTATGATTCTACAACTCTCAAACATCTCAAGATAAGGTATTCTCGATCGTGCGTAAGAATCGCCTTCTTTCATCACTATTGTTTGAAAGTCCAAGTTTTCATAGACATCATATGGTTCCTTTTTCCTTACATCAAAATCAACACCTGATGCTCTAAGTACAGAGCCTGTAGTACCAAGTCGTATAGCATCAGTTCTGGATAAAATTCCACTTCCTTCTGTCCTTGCCTTTAAGAGAGGATTCTGATAGAATATGGCTTCATATTCTCTGAGTCTCTTTTCAAAATATGCAACCTGACGTAAACATCTTTCTTCAAAGTTAGATGGTAAATCATTTCTTACTCCACCAGGTACAAGATATGCATGAGTTACTCTTGCACCAGACATTGCCTCTAACAAATCAATGAAAAGTTCTCTATCACCTGCTGGCCACATGAACATTGTAGAGTGACCAAGAAATATTCCATAGATAGCTAACCAATACAAAATGTAGATACAGCGATTCAGCTCTGCAGCAATGACTCGAATATATTTTGCCCTCTCTGGAACTTCGATTCCCAACAGTTCTTCTACTCCAAGGCAATACGGATACAAAATATTGGAAGAGTCGTGTATTACAGGTCTTTCAAGATGTGGAATGTTTTGTATATAATTTCTATATTCAGCCATTTTTTCTTCGCCCCTGTGTACATAACCTGGATCAGGATCACAAGAAACAATGTAATCACCATCCACTTTGATTATCAATCTCATATGTCCAGAACCTGGATGTTGAGGACCTACATTGAGTGTCATTATCTTTTCATCAACAGTCTCAATATGCATTCCTGGAGGTAGTTGTGTTGTCATCTTATCGCCCTTTAATCTTGAAATCCTTTCTAAATGGGGGTATATCTGCCCAGTCCTCTGGCAAAAGCAATCGTCTCATATCAGGATGGCCTTCAAAGTAAACGCCAAACATTTCAAAACACTCTCGTTCATGAAATTCTACACTATAGAACACATCACGTAATGATGGAGTTCTTGTGGAATCTGAACCTGGATTTGGAACATCTTCTCTTGGAACTCTAGTTGCAAGTGCAAAAATTTGTCTTCCAAGTTTTTCATCAGTATAAGATCCTAAATGATAAATGACTTCAATTTCGCTTGAATCTGGATAATCAACGCCAGAAACAGATTCTGCGTGATCATACTTTAGTTCATCTCGTATAAATTTAGCAACATCTACAATATTTTCTCTTTTAGCAGTTACTCGAATTCTGTCAGCTCTTACATAGTCTACACTTATTTTATCTCCGAATTTTGATGAAACTTTATCTGCCAAAGATTTTTCAAACGCTGGAATTGGTTTAGGTTTGACAGGAACATCAGGAGATAAATCTAATCCTTTTTCTTCATAGAACTTTTTTGCTTCATCTTTTGACATGGAATCTGGTTTAGTATTTTCAGAATTTGTAGAATGCTCCTCTGCAGTATCTTTAACTTCTACGTCCTTGTCAGTTCCAGAGCTCATTGTTATTTAGCCTTCGTCCGTTTTATTTTTTCTTGAAGCAACATACAGCCCTGGATTAGTGTTTCAGGTCTAGGGGGACATCCCGGAACGTAAACATCAACTGGAAGAACCCCATCAATTCCAGGTAGTACATTATATGAGTCAAAGTATAATCCTCCAGTTATTGCACATGCTCCCATTGCTATAACATATTTCGGATCAGGCATCTGATCATATACCATTCTCAGCCTAGGAGCCATTTTTCTTGTGATTGTTCCCATGACAACTATTAGATCACATTGTCGAAGTGAACCAAATGCTTCGATAATACCAAATCTTTCAACATCATATCTAGGACTTGAGGCAGCGCCAAATTCTACACTGCAGCATGCAGTCTCAAGATGTACTGGCCATAAGGAGTAAATCCTACCCCAGTTTATGGCCATGTCAAATGGTTTTCCTACGGCTTTAACAAGAATATCGCCAAGTTTTCCAACTAGGACATTAGTAGCGTGAGGTGCTGTTTCTGGGTTAACTAGTTCCTTTAGCATTTTTCTTCCCTATCCCGAGTCCTTGTGACATTCGATTTAAAAGTTACCAAATGTTCTTCCTCCCTGCTTGGTACAAGGCAAAGGCAAACGCTGCAAAAATTATTGCAAGAAAGCCGATGATTGGAAGAGTTGCGGACTTTGGCAAATCAAGGATGCTGCTTCCCCAGGCATACAAAAAGATCGATGCTACATCAAATACAACAAACATCAAGACAAATGAGTAATATTGCATCATAAAGTGAGTACGTCCCCCGCCTTGTGGTACTTGGCCAGATTCCATAGGCAAGAACTTGACTGGATTAGGAGTACGTCGTGGGGCGATCATCCTAGAAAGAATCAAGGTTGGCCCTGTTGCAACAATTGCAAATGTAAATAACAATAAGATTGGACTGAAACTACTAGCAGCTTCTCCTACCAAAGTAGCTAACAAGCCAGTCGGAGAGTATAAAAATCTATGCACATTATACGATCATAATTTTCATTGGCAACAAATTTTTCAATAATTTCTTTGAAATTGAATAATATCTACAATTTTATACATCAGTGAATTTCGACCATTTTAATTTCTAAAATGATTGATATATGACAATATCAAAACTTACTTTATGGTAAACGTTGGACAGAAAGCACCGCCTTTTACATTGGTAGATACAGAATTAAAAATGCGAAGCCTAGATGAGTTTAAAGGAAAAAAAGTAGTCCTCTCATTCTTTGTGGCCGCAAGTTCTCCTGTATGTACAAAGGAAATGTGTACCTTCAGAGACGAATGGAATCAGATATCAAAGCTTGGTGCTCAAGTAATAGGAATTAGTAACGATGGTCCATTTGCAAATAAAGCATTTGCAGAATCCCAGCATCTTAATTTTCCAGTACTTGGAGACTACAAGAGTCAGACAATAAGAGAGTATGACATACTAATGC
Source organism: Nitrosotalea sp. (assembly GCA_025449485.1). Lineage (GTDB taxonomy): Archaea > Thermoproteota > Nitrososphaeria > Nitrososphaerales > Nitrosopumilaceae > Nitrosotalea. The sequence continues at coordinate 3,386 of JANWJG010000045.1, forward strand.
CTGACTTGTTGCACGTAAAGGGATATGATGCAGCAAAAAGATCTGTATTCATAGTAGATGAAGGTGGAAACATAGTCTACAAATGGGTTTCAGACAACCCATTGATAGAACCAAACTATCAAGAGATCATAAACTTTCTCAAGAAATAAAGTAAAATCTCTTTTTATTTTTATAAATATTTATTCAATCTCAGCAAGTACATCATTTTTTGCAACTGATGCACCCTGCTTCATCTTTATTGATTTTACAACGCCATCTTTGTGAGATTTAATTGAGATTTGCATTTTCATCGATTCCAAAACACATACCACATCTCCTTTCTTAATATCATTTCCAGCAGCTACGTTTATCGATACGACTCGACCAGGAATTTGACTCTTGAGATTTATTTGAGAATCAGATGCAGAATCAGCGCCAGAATTTTTGTATACAATTTTGTCCATCTCAGGGCGTTTGTTAAAGGTTAGTTTTACTCCATCCACTACAAGTGTAATTCTGCTGGTACTGTTTTCAAGATATTTTGTAATATGATAAACACTATCTAACATAAACTCAACTTTATCATGAGTCATAGTGATGATCTTAAGATCGCGCTCTTTTCCTTGTATTTTTAGTACAAATTCATTATTACCAATGGCCTTTACAATTTCTCCATCTAGGTTTTCATCGGTATTTTCTAGTTTGAATTTCATATCAATGCCTGTCCACTTGTGTTTTCCATCTAACACTATGCTCTTTGCGTGGTTTTATCTTGTTTTTGAGAAATTCTGAGTGTATGAGCGTTGCAGCTAGTGCAGCTTCTGATTTTTGTGACGCCTCATTTTTCAAATCACCCTGTAGTCTGTCAAGTATCTTGAATCTATCAAGAAAGTCTGTTGATAGGTCTCCATTAATGAATTCCTTGCTGTTCAATATAGTCTTGTACAACGGTATAGCAGTCTCAACTCCTTCAATGTAGAAATCAGATAATGCTAGTGACATTCTTTGTCGGGCTTCTTCAAAGTTCTGTCCCCATGTGATGAGTTTACCCATAAGAGAATCATAGTAAGGTGACACGGTACAACCAGGGTAAAGATATGTATCAACTCTTACTCCCGGACCTGATGGAATGTTGACATCCCATATTTTTCCAGTTGATGGTGCAAAGTCCAAAAATGTATCCTCTGCATTTATTCTACATTCTATTGCACATCCATTTACTTTGAGGTCTTTTTGTTTGAAAGGAATTTCTTTTCCGTTTGCTATATCAATTTGTAATTTGACAAGATCAAGACCGGAGACTAGTTCAGTAACAGGATGTTCAACTTGTAGTCTTGCGTTTATTTCTATAAAGTAGAAAGTTCCATCATCTAATCTTAGAAATTCTGCAGTTCCAGCATTACGATAATCAACAGCTATTGCAGCTTTTACTGCCAGGTCTCCTATTTCATCACGCGTCTTTTGATCAACAACTGGAGATGGAGACATTTCGATGAGTTTTTGATGTCGTCTCTGAATTGAACACTCTCGTTCAAAGATATGTACTGTATTTCCATGTGTGTCACGTGCTAGCTGAAGTTCAATATGTCTTATTTTTGGAAGGAATTTTTCAACAAACAGTGCAGACTTGCCAAATGCTGCTTTTGATTCTCCAGATGCAATCTCAAAGGCTTCTCTTAGTTCTTTTTCATTATGTACTAGTCTGATTCCTCTACCTCCTCCACCAAAAACTGACTTGAGTAAAACAGGATATCCAATGTTGTGTGCAATATCTAGTGCCTTTTCAACTTCTTCAACAATTCCAGGACTTCCAGGAACGGTTGGCACTTTGGCTTTTATCATTGCATCCTTACATTCCATTTTATCACCACAGAGTCTCATTGATTTTCCAGATGGTCCTATGAAATTGAGATTCTTTTTCTCACAAAGATCTGCAAAGTCTGCATTTTCAGAAAGGAACCCATATCCAGGATGTATTGCATCAGCACCAGAGCTGATTGCAGTCTCTACTATTTTTTCCATGTTCAAGTAGCTCTGTGCAGGAGGTGCAGAACCAATATGATATGCTTCAGTAGCCATCTTGACGTGTTTAGAGTTTACATCTTCATCAGAATAAACCGCTACTGATTTTATCCCTAATGCATTACATGTCTTTATGACTCGTATTGCAATTTCTCCCCTGTTTGAGATTAGAATTTTCTTGATCATATCGTTCTAAAGATTAATGTTCCCATGTTTTCTTGGGATTCTTCTTTCTCTCTTATTTGCTAAAGCATCCAAAGCACGAATTAGAGCCGGTCGTGTTTCAGCAGGATCAATTACTGAATCAATTGTGCCATATGATGCAGCTACGTAAGGATTAGCAAATTTTTCTGTGAAATTATCAACAAGTTGTTTTTTTAATGCAGTAGGATCTTTTGCAGAATCAAGTTCTTTTCTATTCATAATTCGTACAGCTGCTTCGGAACCAAGTACGGCTATTTGTGCAGTAGGCCATGCATAATTAACATCAGTTCCTAGATTCTTGCTTGCCATTGCAATGTATGCACCACCATATGCTTTTCCTATGATTAATGTAATTTTTGGTACGGTAGCCTCACAGTAAGCATACAAGAGTTTACTTCCATGACGGATGATTCCAGCATGTTCTTGTTGGGTTCCAGGCATGTATCCAGGTGTATCTACTAGCGTGATAATTGGAATACCATAACAATCACAGAATCTGATAAATCTAGACGCCTTGTTAGACGAGTCAATATCAAGAGCTCCAGCCAATACCATCGGTTGGTTTGCAACAATTCCTACTGTTTTACCATGAAGTCTAGCAAATCCAATCACAACATTAGGTGCAAACAATTCATGTATCTCAAAGAACACATGATTATCAACTATAGAAGTTATGATCTCTTTCATGTCATATGGTTGTAGAGGATTTTCTGGAATTATGTTTATGAGATTGTTGTCTAGGCGATTTGGATCATCACCAGTTTCTACAATAGGTACTTCCTCAGTACTATTCTGAGGAATATATGACAAGAGTGTCTTTACAATATCCATGCATTGATATTCATTTTTACCTACAAAGTGTGCAACACCACTATTTCTCCCATGAGACATTGCACCACCAAGTTCATCAAAAGACACTTCTTCCCCAAGAACTGTTTTGACAACTTCCGGACCTGTTACAAACATGGTAGCAATCTTGTCAGCCATTATAACAAAATCTGTCATTGCAGGAGAATACACTGCACCGCCTGCTGATGGTCCCACACTAATAGTAATTTGAGGAACTACACCAGATGCAAGTTGATTATGATAGAATATACTAGCAAATCCATCAAGACTTAGAATTCCTTCTTGAATTCTAGCTCCACCTGAATCAATTATTCCAATTATTGGGCATCCAACTTTTACAGCATGATCCATAATTTTTGTGATTTTCTTTGCTCCCATCTCACTTAGTGTTCCGCCAAGAACTGTAAAATCATAGGCAAAAAGAAAAACTTGTTTACCGTGTATAGTTCCATATCCTGTTACTACTCCATCCCCAAAGAATTTTTTATTTTGCATGTCAAATTCGTAATAATGATGAGTCGTCATGGCATCAATTTCGGTAAAGCTTCCTTCGTCAAGAAGCAGATCAATTCGCTCTCGAGCGGTAAGCTTGCCTTTTTCATGCTGGCCCTGAACTCTTTCCTCTCCGCCACTTTGCTCTGCTTGACGCCTTTTATGTAAGAAATTTTTTATTTTTTCAGAATGCATGATTCGAATTAGAGGCTATGTACAACCTATATTAATTTAATCAGTTTTAACTTCTCTAATACCATCTCGGCCGCCCTTTGCGTTGCGGAAAACATTCATCCCAATATGGTAATTTTCCCACAATCCTTCTATAATTTGGAGTTCTTCCCTTGCAGACTGGAGTGTTTCCTTGGTAGAGTGTGAATCAGACTCTACTTTTGCAACCAGATTCCTCTTTTCTACAAGAAGATCCTCTAATCCTACTTCATAGTTTGATTCCCCATGAAACGCCGGATCTAGTGGTGCTATCTTTGTGGTAGGCTTTGCCATTTGTTTTTCAATCTTAGGGGTTAGATTTTAAGGTTTTACAGAAAGTAAATTAACGCTAGAATGATATTCACACCAGAAACTATCCTCAGAGCAAAAATCAAGGATCTAATTCATTTTATTGAATAATTATCAGGATTTCTAATTTAGAATACTAATTTACTGTTTAATATTTAACATGGGATATTTTTTTGCCACAGAAGTTTGATATAGAGAGAAAGCATTCTTTTCATCACTGCATTTTTTACATATACACATCTGTGATACTTTTTCCAGATCACAGTTATCTGCAAATTCACAATTAGGACATCCCGCAGGACCTCCACAAACTATGCATTTTAGCTGTTTTACTTCTGCACAGCCCTGGTGTTTGACACCCAGCCCTTTGGCCCACAAAGCCATCTCATTTATCTCAATTTTTTTATTACAAACAATACACGTCCCAGGAAATTTCATAGGTATTGTACGCCAGCTCATTTTATCAAAGCCATCTCCTTTTGGATGATTTCATTATTAGATTCGTCTAGATCCATTTCAATAGACTTGTTTTTCATACAATAGAGAAGATATGGAAGATAGAAAGTTGAAAATGTACTCCGTGAGACATGCATTTGCTTTGCGAGGCTTCCAGTCAGTCCCTTGATTGCTGTGCCATCCCACCTTATTCTATTAAGGGTAGGCCATGGAAGATTAAATTTAGAATATTTTATTGCTGTTCCTTGTTTGTATAATTTTACCAAGATACCATCTAGATATCGTAAGAGTCTCCATTCTTGTTTTCTCATTATTTTTCCATACAACATATCAGCCTCAGATAAAACATCAAGCATTTCACAAAGTATACTCACAGGAAGGGAACTAGTTATTATACTAGAATAAAATGCATTGATCTTTTCCCTAGGATCTATTCTCAAAGAATAAAGTATCGCTTGAGCTTCTTCAGATGATTTGGCATTAAAAAATAGATTTACAGATGTTTCTATATCATTAGTTTCATAGGATTTATCAAGTTGAGGCTCAAATCCTCCAGATAATGCCTGTGCAGAATTCAGAATTGACCTGATATCACCACGTGAATCAATAATCATTTTTATCATGTTGCCAATTTTTATGGATGCGCCTTCTCGTTTCAGAATTTCTTCAACGTATAATCGCATCAATCTAGGAGGAAGCGGTCGAAGTTTTACCGTAGTCACAACTTTTTTTATGGTTTTCATCTTGTCAGACGTATCAGAATTTGCTGCAAGAACTATTGGTACGGTAGCTTCTTTTAATATGTCAACTAGCGCATCAACTCCACCAAAGTCAGATCTTCCATGTATTCCATCTACTTCATCAATGAAGATCATTGGTTTGCCAAGTACACTACTATTACCAAGAACTGGGTTGAGAATGTCTTGAATTTTCTGTTTGCTTCTTACATCACTTGCATTCATGCTGATTAGATCATAGCCAAATTGCTTTGCTTCCAATACAGCCATAGTTGTTTTTCCAATTCCAGGAGGACCAACTAATAAAATAGGTTTTGTTCCTTTGATCCATTTTCCAAGCCATTTTACAAAGGATTCTTTTGCTTCCTCATTTCCAACCATCTCAAGCAAGTTCTTTGGCCTATATTTCTCAGACCACATCATATCAAATCACTTGGGAATCTTGGACTCGAATTCTTTCCATAATTTTTCTTTTGAAAGTTGATTAAACCAATACATGTTGTAATGCTCTACTGTTAGAAAGAGAAACTCAAGAAAATCCTTGTGTGAGAATCTTTCTGGCAATAGCTCAAGAGCAAGTCGTGCCTCTCCCAGATAGATATCACTTTTCTTCATAGTAAAATCAAATCCTTTTTGGACATCACCTGTGAGAAATGTATAGTATAGAGGCCAAGAAGGAACTTTGACAAATTTATTTTTTATAGAATCCTCAATCTCGTTTCCACATCCAACAGATTCTGCAGCTTTTGCCATGCCTAGATAAAAAATCTCGCCAAGTGGAAATCTTGCAAGTGTCATATTCTTTCCAGCAGTTCCCATTACTGCTCTATATTTTTTGTAACATTGAATCATTTCTTCTTCAGATATGTTTTTAGGATTTATTTTTAATTTAAAATCGATATATTGGCCCACACGAGCATCTTTAAAACCTCTTTCAAATTCTTCCAACACTTCCTTACCACCAACAGAAATCTTATCTCGTGCAAGCTTCAAGATGTATGGATTCATCATCTTGTAATCATCCAGAAATTCTACATCTTCATCTTTGTCCATTATTCTATCCATTGGTTCGCTTAGGTCAATAGCTATGATATGTCCATCAATAATATCGGTTTTTTTCTTGCTGTTATCATCATCTCCGAAATACTGTGAAGAGGCATCGTACAATGCACTAAAGACTGGAAATGTCATTTTAACAAAGTTGGAATTGAGTATTCTTGATACTCTGTCTAGAAGAGTATCATAATTTTCCAATCTCTTTCGTACTTCATCTATCTGTGATTTTTGGAGAATGATCTCAGCGGAACCCACTTCTTTGGCAAATTTTTCTTGTGTTTCAAATGGGTTAGGGTCAGATTTTATCTCTCTGAGTAGGTCCTCGGTAAATCTTTTGGTAAATTTTGGAAATTCTTCTTCTGCTTCCTTCTTGTATTTGTCAAATAATCTATATCCCTTACTTTTGAACAATGCCTGCTTGACAATGTCTTTTCCAGGTTTGGTGGACAAGAGTGCTTCCTTGCTAAATATAGATTCGTCTTTGCTACTCACACAATGGCACAACTTTTTTGCTATTTATGCATTCAGCCTCTTTTTTATTACTTCAAATAAATTAGGACCTAGAAAAGAAAAACTTGTGAAAATAATCGAGGTTTTAGAAGAGGCTGCAAAGCGTGTGCACAAGAATGTAAAGCACTTGGCAGGAACAAAAGAATCCGGTACAGATCATGGAATGGGAGCTGGAGGAGATATATCACGTAGAATTGATATCGTAGCAGAGAAAACTGTTCTTGACTATCTACGTGAGATAAATTTTGAGTGTACCGTATTTGGGGAGGAATGCGGTATGGTGGAATTGTCACCAAATCCAAAAGGGTTTATCATAATGGATGCAATTGATGGTTCAACTAATGCAGTCAGAGGCTTACCATTCTTTTGTTGCTCGCTTGCATATACACCTGAAGACAAACTAAGTTCTGTTACAGATGGAGTAATAATGGATTTACACAATGGAGATTTGTATTCAGCATCAAAAGGCAAAGGCGCATACATGAATGGAAAAAAGATTCAGGTCCATAAAGAAAAACCAATTTACTTTGTTGTTGGCGTAGATATTTCAGGAATTTCTCCTGATGTGCTACCCCAATTAGCACCAATTCTTTCAGCATCAAACCACGTAAGACATTTTGGAGCTGTTGCACTTGAGCTTGCAATATTTGCTCGTGGATTAGTTGACGTATTTGTAGATCTAAGAAAAAAACTAAGAATCACCGATGTTGCTGCAGGATATCTAATAGCATTAGAAGCTGGAGGATATGTAGTTGATGAAAATGGCATGCCACTTGATTCAAACCTAAGCTATGACAAGAGAATTTCGTTTATAGCAGCTGCAAATGAAGAAACACTTGCAGATGTCATGAAAAAACTAGGTTTATCAGCCAAGATCTGAGATTTAATTTCTAATTTTACACATTACAGAGAAAAATTTATGGCGCCCTTGGCGGGATTTGAACACGCGTCGAGGCCGTGACAGGGCCCCATTCTAGACCGGGCTTTACGAGGATTGGAATTAACCGCATCCCCTCTATACTACAAGGGCGTTAA
>JANWJG010000046.1 GCA_025449485.1 Nitrosotalea sp.
AGTGTCACCCTTTAGACCTTGTGGACCAGTAGCTCCGGTTGCACCAGTGTCACCCTTTAGACCTTGTGGACCAGTAGCTCCGGTTGCACCAGTGTCACCCTTTAGACCTTGTGGACCAGTAGCTCCGGTTGCACCAGTGTCACCCTTTAGACCTTGTGGACCGATTGGACCAGTTAAGCCGATAGGACCTTGTGGACCGATAGTTCCTGGAGGACCTTGTGGACCAGTTGCACCAGTTGAACACACCCACTTGTTCTGTGTGGCACTCCACGTAATAGTCTGCCCATCAGTGCAATCACTTCTGGAAATATTATTAGCAGATATTGCAGATGTTGCAGTAGCTGCATTACCTGAAATAGATATAGGATAAACATCATTTGTCACAAGATCAGTCGGAGTTATAGAGCCAATTGGTACTGGAACAGCACAAACCCAACTTCCATTACTCCATTCTATGACTTGTCCGTTCTGACAACTAAGATTGTTTACAGTATTTGCATTAGCTGCGGTACCTGAAATACTAGTAACTCCTGAAATTACACCTGTCGTGGGAACCAGATGGATTGAATGTCCACCAATTTCAACTGAGCCATCAGATGCCACGTTGAAAAGATTTGCATTGTTTGAGTCTGTGATTACAAATGGCGGCGCAGTAGCACCAGGAGTCGTTTGCAATGCCACAATTGATTGCGATGGGTTTGTTTGTGAAAAAGTACCTTGTATAGATAATAACACGCTAACCGATGCAGAGGCTCCGAAATCGCCTGAAGTTGTTTTAATTGAAATTGTATCTCCTGCTAATACTGTTATAGTATCGGTTGTATCATTACATGTAAAGGAACCTGCTCCTGCATTACAGGTTAGCCCCGTGGTAGCACCATTGTGAAAGACGGTAAAGGTCCATGTTTTATGCAAATCAGTATCTGAGAGAACTGCGTATAGATTTCTTATTGTTCCACTTGTTGGAATCACAACTTCGCCTTGGTGTTCTTTGTCTGTGACAAATCCTCCACCAATAAAGTGGTTCTTAGATATGCCTCCAGGGCCTGAATTTAATATGATTGGAATTCCGGTAATTGGACTAGATGTATTTGGAGTGGCAGCACTTGCGTTGGCAGCAAATTGAAAAGTTAGGATTAGGCTCATTATTAACACTGGAGTTATTCGGTTTGCTATAATTTTTTTAGAATGCAATCCCAACGTGTTCAATTTGATTTAAAATAATATAAAAATATGATCTTTTGAATTTTTGAAATTGTATAATTTTTGTAGAACTGTCAGATATACGCCAAATATTTCTATAAAACTCGAATATCTTTCCAATTTTTATAATCAATAGAAAATCTGGAATTAATTAGAGCCCTGTAAGGCTCGCTACAAGTTTGTGTTGTACAGTACCACTTCCTAATAAACAACTTATTTTTTGGAACTGTTACCTTATCGGTTGATTTCATTGACTTTTCTCGGTGTTTCCTTCGGTTGATGAGATTTAGAAATATTCGTCTAATTTCTTCTGAACAGGTTTGTCTTTTGTCCAGAGCATAAAATCAGGATGTTTATGGAATTGGTATAGGAAGTAGAAAATTATAGCCATTCCGACAGGAAATAATATCACAGTAAGTGAATAACGTATTATTTTGTGTTTGTTAGATAGTTCTAATATTTTCTTTCCATTACTATATAGCAACATAGAACCCCATAACACATTTTTAAAAATATCAAAGATTTGTAATATATCCATGAGTATCAAAACATACCTGGGATAATAAATATTAAAACTTCAAAATTTGTAACGTAGTTACTTCGATCATTTGATTCTAGGATCTTTTAAGATATATTATATGATGATCGAGTAATGGTAAATGGGCAATTATTAGGATCAGGAGCTATCATAATCATAGTTGGAATATTTTTTTCAATCTGTAGTTTTTTACTAGTAGATAATAACAACAAATTAACCATTTATGGATTCATTATGCTTCTTGGTGGAATTGTCGGGATTGCCTTTGGTTTGTATGTTATCTATAAAGGAGCTACCAAGTAATCGTTCTGTTCTAGTTTTGCCAAAAAAATAACCAATGGTAAAAATTGCTAACGTGAATGGAATAATTACTATTGTTACTTCTAATGGAGTTATAATAGTAAATGGTCGTTCGCAGCTAAAAATTTTTCGGTATACAATATTTTCTAACCGTGTTTTTATAATCATTACCCATGAAAAGAGATCTTTTATGGTATAGATTTCTTGGTGTAGTATTGAATAAAGAATGTAATTTTGATAATGAAAAAACTGATGATTTATCAGGGAAAAACTGTAAGTTTTGTGGTCAGTTCTACTGCATCAGGCATTTACAGCCCGAACTGCATAACTGCCTAAAAACACGTTATGTCAAATACATACGAAAAAGATGGCTCCGTAAAATGGGTCAAAACTTGTCAAGTGGTCATTATAGAATAACATGTGAAACATGCGGATATGTTTCAGATATTCCCATGTTAATAGAATTAGCAGGTCAAGAACTAGAAAGCCATTTGCAATCAAAAGGGTGTGTAACCAATAAGATTTACCTTGACCAAACAGATGAGGATGAACTTGATAGTGTCCTTGGTATGCCTACATCTAATTCAGAATCATCTTTGTCTTGGATGTATGACTGTTTAGAAGATGCAAAGAACATAATCATAATTAATCATAACCAGAATCCGACTGATACAAACTATCTTGATCTTAAAACATTCTTTGGTAAAAAGACATTTGAGATTGATGTTCAAAAAACAAGAGATGATGCTTATGGCTACATTAATCTCTATGAAGATTTCAAATCACAGAATCATTATCAAATAGGAATACATGAGATATTAGCAGAAAATACTTTAGAGAATCGCAGAATGGTTACAGTTGTCTTAATTCATGAATTGTTACATGCCTTACATCCAAATTTGACCCACAATGAAGCTAATGGAATTAATCAGTTAGAAAAGAGATTAGCAAATTTAGGATTACATTTTGACGCATTAAGAAATTTAGAAGTATTGTATCTTAGCGGGAAGATGAAATTGTGTAATAATTAAAATCTTGAGGCTTCCAATATCTCAAAATCCTAGATCCGCAATCTCCACACCACATGTATTGGACAAGATAATCACAATCAAGATCCATTTTGATCTTACATAGTGGGCAATGATAAACTGTCAAGATTCTCTCCTACTAGCGTTTTGAATCAGAGTTAGCCATTTGTTTTCCCCCTGAATTGCTATACCGCAAGCTTCTGACGGGGTTTTACCGTCTAAGCTCATGTGTGGTCTGATGTAATTACGATAAATCTGATAGTATCCACATAGAACATCATTTCGTACCTTCACCAGTTTAAGACCAAAAGGAAGTATCCTAGTAGTATCCAGAAATGATTGTAATTTCAGTATCAAAACGGTGGTATCACCCAAGATCAGAGGTACGACAGCATGGAAAAAACGGTGCAAAGAAGCGTTGGTTTGTGTTTTATCTTGATGAAGACGGAATATTTTGTTCAAAAAGGATCCAATGGTACGAAGTTTTCTGGTACAAGTCACAAAAACACCACAAAAGAAGGCTGATTTGTATTGACTGTGGTCAGAAATTTGTAGCGTATGTCAGGTCAGATGATCAAATGATAGAATGCCCGTATTGTGGTAACTAGTCAGAATACCAAAAAGAATCTTTTTTCAAATATCCTATGACATGAGGGAAAAAGTACCTTTCAATCTCAATTTTATTTTTCTTGTATGCGGGATCTGGAGTATTCAGGTATTGGCAGATTCTGCATTTTTTGTGTTTTGAGTGAGTATAAGTCAGCCAGTATTCTGTGGGTCTTTCCTTTTTTGTTGGCGTATTTTCTTTATTTCTCCATGTTCTTTCCCGGTTGTCACGGGTATTTTTTTTCTCAATTTTTGGCACACCGTGTTTATGGCACCTAGAACAGAGATCAGTCAGAGGCCTTGTGGCAGGTGCAACTTTGATAACTTTGACCTTGAACGATTGGTTGTTTTCTATCTCTTTTATCAGTCCGTCCAAGTTTGAAACGGGTTTTACAAAATATTCCCACGTAGTCTGCATCTTTGAATTATTTGGATCGTTTGTTTCTACAGTGAGGGCGTAAAGAAAGGGTACTTGTACATCATATTTTTTGATCATCTCATCTTCTTTGAATTCAAGTCTTGCTTCGATGAATTCGTTTTTTGGTTTTCTGCCCAACAGTATAGTGTACCTTCACTGCTATAAATTCAATAATGTTGTATCAGACAAATGTGATGCGATCATAAAAAGGGTAAATACTGTAAACCCGCTTGCTATGGCAGATGAGGACTGCATGGTGCAGTCTGATGTGGGAAAAAAATTGACATATGAACAAGACCAACCAACAACTGCAAAACGATACCAAATCACAAAAAAAGGCAGCCTTCTTTCAAACCAAGACATACGACGCTGGTACGACAACCTAGCAAGAAGTAGTGGAGTAACAGCCGAAGTAAGACTGCGAAAACTCGGCAGGTTCTGCGAGAACAACAAGATAACTCCAAAAGAGTTGATCGAGTTGGGACTGCAAGACCCAAGGGCGGTAGCAGACCTTCTTGAGGATACAATCACAACAATGGAAAAGCAAAAGCATGCACCCCAATACATCAAGGCAGTCATGACAGCAGTCAAGTCATGGCTACACCACTTTGACATCGAGGTCAAGCGAAGAATCAAGATCTCAAATGTGGATGCAACACCAACACTTGCAGACGAGCGAGTCCCGGATGCAGCAGAGCTTGCAGAATTGTTCAACAGGGCAAACCTGAGATCCGGTGCAATAATGGCACTAATCGGAAAAGCAGGACTACGTCCAGAAGTGATAGGAAACCATGATGCAACAGACGGGCTAATGATAAAGGATCTGCCAGAACTTGAAATCGTACATGGAATTGCAAGGTTTACAGAAAAACCTTCAAAGATTGTTGTGAGAAGAAATCTGTCAAAGGCAGGACATAGTTACTTTAGTTTCATAACAGAAACTGGAGCAGAAAAGATACTTGCATACATCAATCAAAGAATGATTGACGGTGAAGTGTTCAGTCCTGAAAGTCCTGTGATAGCACCATTCTCAAAATACAGAAGGTTCCGCGGAAAAAACGAGGGAAGAAAATTTCTGACAACTCCAGTAATTGAAAGAGATGTCAGAAGTACGATGCGACCTCGCTTCAAGTGGAGACCATATGTGCTAAGGGCATTCTTTGACACACAACTGCTGATTGCAGAATCAAGGGGAAAGATTGCACATGACTTTCGTGTCTTCTTCATGGGACACTCGGGTTCCATCGAGGCAAAATACACGACAAACAAAAACATACTTCCAAAAATCCTGATGGATGAGATGCGAGAAGCATTTCGAAAAAGCCAAGAGTTTTTGGATTACCAAACCAATACAGAACAAGACAAAAAAGTCATACAGCAACGAGTTGTAACAGAAGGAGAGTTTGAAAAATTGGTGACAGAAGGCTGGCAGTATCTTGGAACTTTGCCAAATGGCAAGATTGTCATCAAAAATGAGCAGGGCTCGGCTTAACAGTTAAAGCGGGCCCGGGGGGAGCTTTGTATTCTAAGGCAGACATTTTTGTGTAATACATCTCAATAATAGTACGAAGTTCTGAGCTTTATACTTTTCTAATATGTGGAATTACCTATTTCATGAAATACTATTAATTGTAGAGTAGGTACTCTTCATCATGCAAGAATTGGAGATGGAGGAATTAAGATCTCTAACCTTTGAAGCTTTAAAGAATTTTCTTAATGATAAACAATG
>JANWJG010000047.1 GCA_025449485.1 Nitrosotalea sp.
AGAGCAGAAACATTGCTTGGGGCTGATGGATGGGCCTTTGGTAGCCAGATATGCAATGGCACCATTCCTGCCTTTGTTCCAAATCCAATGAGCGCAAAAATGAATACAAGGTTTTTTACAAGCAGAGGAAAACCTGCTGAACCATGACGAAATGAATCAAAACTAAAGCTTCCAGTTTGGATGTACCCCAACAAAAATGATGCAAAGATGAACGCGGTTCCAAGATGCGTCATTACAAGGTATGTCATTCCAGACTTGACGTTTTCCTCTTTATCATGATCATAAATAACTAGGAAAAATGATGTCAACGACATTACTTCCCAAAATAATAAAAAGAAAAAGGCATTGTTTGATGCCACTACAAGAACCATTGAAAGTATGAATATATTGAAAAGAAATCCTAGTGCCATGGTTCTTTTCTTGACTTGATATTCCTTTGAATATCCAATCGAGTATATCGATACTGCAAACGAAACTATTCCTACAATCAAAAGGAAGAATGCGGCTATTCCATCAATATAGATTTCAAGATCAAAGAAAGGAATCACATTTGGAACCATCCATGTCATGGGTTTTCCTGTGATGATATCAATGGAAAACATGATTGTAAAAACAGAACCAATCATGGCAGAACCAAAAATTGCATGTCGAGCAAATCTGTTGTTGCGTAGTAACAAGCCAACTAGTGCCCCGCCTAGGAATATCAGAATGGATATCTGGAATAAGACAAGATTGCTAAACATTTTTTGTCAGCTTATCAAGCCCTTGACAATATAGAAACAGTTTTTCATAGTTAGGTCTTTGAGCCTAAATTTCTGTTTTATGGATTTAATTGTTTATGAGAAAAAGGTATATGTGTATGTATGTGTATGTGTAAGATCTATGCAGGATTACAATAACACCGTACAATTGCTTGCCCAAAAGCCCGAATACCTCAAGACGCTCCAGCTAGCTGTTCAAAAAGAAGAGGAAAATCTATCCAACAAGCAATATCTGGGATGGCAGTGGTTTGATGTGGAGACTCACCCGGCAAAACTCATGAGACTCGTTACAAGCAGCATTGTCAAGGTGAACTTCAAGTCTAACAATTCCACCAACTATATTCTCAAGAACAGGGAATCTGTAAAACGCGCCATAAAGCGTTCATAATCAAAGTCAAACCTAATCTCCTAAACATCTTTTCTCAATTCAATATTGAATCTGTTCCAAACCTTTGGTGGGTTGGTTAAATTTGTTCAATACTGACTCTCTCACGGTTCTGGTGCCTCGTCTGCTTCATGTATAGTAAATTGCATGAAAGGGGCGGATGGGCCGGACACGCAACTGTACAGTTCGTTTTTTGGTTCCATCGATCTGTTTGTCTGCTTTGGTAATGCCATGTTTGATAATATAGTGGAGAGTTTAATTGTAAAAGATGGAATTTCTATCAAATGTCGCTTCAAACTGATAGTGTGAAAACGTTCTGGCAGACTTCACCATCCGAGTTACTTAAAGAACTTGATACTTCTTTAGACGGTCTTACAAGTAACGAATCAGAAACAAGACTTCAACATTATGGTCCTAACTCGTTAAAAAAACAGAAAAGATCTGGAAGTTTTATTCTATTTCTTTCACAATTCAAAAGTCCGATTACACTTATTCTTCTCTTTGCAGCTGGAGTTTCGTTATTCTTGCTTGATTCTACTGATGCACTAATAATATTTGTAATTATAATTTTGAGTAGCTTGTTAGGATTTTGGCAAGAACGTCAAGCTTCAAACTCAATCAAGCGATTGCTTGCAATGGTTCGTGTTACTGTAATTGTAATTAGAGATAAAATACAAAAGGAGATTCCATCTGAAAATATCGTACCGGGAGACATCATCATTCTTTCTGCAGGTAGTAAGATACCTGCAGATTGCTCCATCATAGAATCAAAAGATCTATTTGTCAACGAGGCTGTGTTGACAGGAGAAACATATCCTGTTGAAAAAATTACTGGAATAGTTCCTCATGATGCTCCGATCTCAAAAAGAATTAATTCACTCTTCATGGGTACATCGATTGTCAGTGGTAGCGGAAAGGCATTAGCAGTCAAGACAGGTCAGAAGACAGAGTTTGGAAGCATTTCTGATAGATTAAGACTTCGTGTTCCAGAGACCGAGTTTGAGCATGGTATAAGACGATTTGGTTATTTTCTTATGCAAGTAACACTAGTACTTGTAATTGCAATTTTTGCAATTAACGTCTATTTTTCAAGGCCTGTTTTAGAATCACTTCTTTTTTCCTTAGCACTTGCAGTAGGACTTACTCCACAGTTACTTCCTGCCATAATTAGTGTAAACCTATCACACGGTGCAAGACGTATGGCTAGTCATAAGGTAATTGTCAAGCGGCTTTCCTCGATTGAAAACATCGGTAGCATGAACATTCTCTGTTCAGACAAAACCGGTACTCTGACAGAAGGTATTGTCAAAATCAGATCATTTCTTGATACAAAGGGTATTGAGAATGAAAAAGTTCTGTTTTATGCATATCTCAATGCCTTTTACGAAACTGGTTTTACAAATCCGATAGATGAGGCTATTAGAAATCATAAAAAATTCGATCTTAGCAAATACGTGAAGCTTGATGAGGTTCCATATGATTTTAATCGTAAGAGAATGACCATACTTGTTTCTAACAAAGATGAACATACTATGATTAGTAAAGGAGCCTTACTGAATATTCTTTCCACATGTTCACATGTCGAGACTCCTCAAGGAGTTGTTGAGATAAGTCAGATAAGAGATTCATTAATCGAACAATTTGAAAAACTCAGTCAACAAGGTCTTCGTGTTCTAGGCATTTCTCACAAAGAAATCAGTTCTATGACTATAACAAAGGTCGATGAAATCAATATGATATTTTTAGGTTTTCTCGTATTACATGATCCGTTAAAGGACGGAATAGTCAATACAATAAAGAGTCTAAAAGATCTTGGTATTTCTTTGAAGATCATAACAGGTGACAATAGATTAGTTGCATCAAGTCTTGGCAGTCAGGTTGGTCTTTCAAATGCCAAGATTCTTACAGGGATTGAACTTGCACACCTAAGCAATGAAGCATTATATCAACAAGTAAACAATATTGATATTTTTTCAGAGGTGGAACCAAATCAGAAAGAACGCATAGTCATGGCATTAAAAATTTCAGGCAATGTGGTGGGTTTCATCGGGGACGGAATAAATGATTCTCCTTCACTTCATGCGGCAGACGTTGGCATTTCAGTAGATAGTGCAGTAGATGTTGCTAAAGAGTCAGCAGATATCGTTCTACTAGAGAGAGATTTGAATGTCCTTGTTGAAGGAGTAAAAGAAGGCAGAAGGACATTTGCAAACACACTCAAGTATGTATTCATGGCAACTAGTGCAAATTTTGGAAATATGTTTAGCATGGCAGGAGTTTCACTTTTTCTTCCTTTTCTACCCTTGTTGCCAAAACAGATTTTACTTACCAATCTTCTCACTGACCTTCCAGAGACGACAATAGCAACAGATAATGTAGATTCAGAGTTGGTAAGTAAACCACATCGCTGGAACCTGAGATTTATAAGAAAATTCATGATGTCGTTTGGAATTTTAAGCTCCCTTTTTGATTTTCTTACCTTTGGAACACTTTTGGCAATAGGAGCTACGGTACAAGAGTTTAGAACGGCATGGTTTTTGGAATCTGTTATTTCTGCATGTCTTATTGTATTAGTGGTTCGCACCCGACAGCCATTTTTCAAAAGTAGGCCAGGAAAATATCTCATAGTTTCCACAATATCGATAATATTCATAACGTTGATACTTCCTTTGACTATATTTCATGAAGTATTCGAATTTACATTGCCTCCGATATGGTTTCTGGGAGTAATTGCAGCTATTGTCACAGCATATGTTATGTCAGCTGAACTCATGAAGAGATATTTCTACAAAAAGGTCAGAATGTAAATATCGCGGATATCTATGAAGATTATACACATCATGATTTAAAAAACTGGTGTAGAATTCTTCTAGTAATTACTGTACCTTTGATGGGTATTGCAATGTTAGTTCAAAACCCGCTAGGTTTTTCTTTTTTTCCTATTGCAATCAAAAACATGGTCTCCTTGTTTACTGCATGTGGGGAAAAAAAGTTTGTTACCAAATCATCATAGAATGTAAGTCCTGTTGAACCAAGACCTAATGCATATGATGCAAGATACATCCTTCCTGCTGATATTGCCGCATCAAGCTGAACTACTCTATATCCACGATTTCCAAAATGCTCCAATATTTTGTCAAGGTTTATCATGAAAAATATTGTGACACTTGCGTCATATGGCAAGTCTTGGTCAAGGCCAAGATTTCCTGACGCATGTCTGAGAATGCCTTTGCGCAATTGCTCCAGTGCATTTTTTTCTTTAACAAAATGGTACGACCCTGATTCTAGTCCCTCAACTGCATTTACAATCATGTACACATCTGATAACAATTCGTGGTTTGCAAAATCCGAGTTTATGCCAGATGTTGCCTGGTTTAGTATGGTTGATAGCTGATCAAGTGTTATCGGTTCAAGTGAAAACTTTCTTGTAGAACCGCGTCGGATTATGGTATCTTCCAATGGCTCTTGGACCTTGATCTTTCCTCCAAGAGGGATTAGTTTGGCAGACTCTGTTCTCTGTGTTGTGATTTGGTGTCTCCATGATGCCACTTCTGTCTCAGTCAAGAGACTGGATGACTCGTGCATGGCATTGACCTCTGGATATTCTATCTCATAGTCTGAGGCTATTGCGTCTAGGTTTATCTCTTGTAGTGAGAGGTCTGGGGCTTCTTGGGATGACTCTCCTAGCGGTACGATGGTAATCGGTGCCTCCTCGTTGATATCAAGTCCCAGTAGATTGCAAATGCTGGAATCTACAAAACCTGTAATTACTTTGGATGAAATCTTATGGGCTGATGTGATGGCAAGTGTATTTGCAAGAATTGTTCCACAATCCCAGAACGCATGTCTGTATTCTCTTGATTGATATTTTATGGAATTTCTTGAAAATACATCTGTGAAAACCAAAATTGCAGGAGATTTTGTAACAGATGGCTCTTCTGCTGTTGCGTTTGATACAAATTTTCTAAAATCTCCAAGACGTATGATATCTAGCTTCATGTGTTTTGGATCAAAGTGGTATACACCAGCTCCCAGTCCTGGAAGATCAGAGCATACTAGATAAATCTCAATGTGGTACAGAGCACCAGTGCAAGATGCTGCACGAAAATCCATCTCTCCCAACCCTTTGAATTTTATTTTTTTTGTAATCCCTGATGAAAAATAAAGAATTCGTCCTAGTGTTCTGATGTCTGGAATGGTATCATTGTGAATGTTATCACTTGTGGATATTGCATCAAGTGCAGAAATGCCTATTGGAGTTTTATCAAGTACCAAGTCAACCTGGGGTACATTCTTGTAAATCTTGTATGGCGTTGGTCTATGCGAAGGGTGATACACGTGAAATCTGCTCAGCAGCATTCCGTTTGGATGCTTTGTGCCGTTGTGATAATGCCACGTTGCTTCTGTCTCATGATTTAGCACAAGTACAGGCTGGTTGGTTGGTATTGTAAAAGTATCGAAGGCAGAAGATTATTAGTGGTTGGTTTTTTTAAAACAAATTGTAAATGATAGAAAACGAAGATGTGCTGATGACACTATCTGAGGTACAAAATCTCTCAGGTATCATACATGTTGAAGAAAAATCATATCCAGTATCAAAAATGTCTATTGTCAAATCTACAATTCCTGTGAGAAAGCCTACTACTAGAGGAGGTGTATATTTTACAGACACCACTGCCTACAAGATTAAGGCAATCACTAGTGATATTACCATATCATCAGAGATTTCAAAACTCATGCTTGGACCAAATACTGATTTCAAGCCATTTTTGGTCAAAACAGAATTGGTCGGTGGCACTAGACAGCCTGTGATATTAACAGTACATCTTACAAATGCAGTAAACACAAAGGATCATGTGGAACTAAATCTCATAGTGGACAAGGTAGACCTGAAATAATTTTTTTTATACTGAAGTGAAATCAAAACTCTGTCTTTGATCTGATGGTATCATGCGTGTGTTATTTTATTCTGATCTCTAAATGATTTCCTTCTGTGGTATAGTATAGATTTTGGTAAGGATAATGTGATGTATTGATTTTTGATAAACTTCCATTAAACGATTGTACCACCTGTGCAGAATCATACAGGTCTGCAATCTGTTTTCCTAGACTAAAATCAAAATGAATGTGAGGATCTGATAAGAGTACATACTTGTTTGGGTTGGTAGACCATGTTAGCGCATAATAATACACAAGCGTATTTTTTTTGTGAAAGACATCGTCGAGGACCCATGAATATGTGGGTCCTGCAAAGATGATTTTATTACTAGTATACTTGGTGTCATTTAGTATGTATGACATTGCAGCATACTGTGCAGATGTCATGTCAGTAGTAATGATTTCAACAAGGTTTACCAACCCAAAGATGCCAATTCCTAAAACTGGAACAATAATGCACATGTTTATGATCTGTTTTCTTGGAATCTTTTCAGATAATTTTACTATTAGAACACCTGCTGCAATACACATCACTGGTATGACTGGAATCCAGTAAAAATACTGGTTATAGCCTATCAAATATAGGAAAATCAAAAAGGGAGTCATCCATGTTATGATGAAATAATCTCTTCTGATTGCTGCAAAAACCATGGCGGCTGATGCAAGCCAAAACAATATTGGGTCTATCTGTGCAAATGTTTTGGAGATTGTATACAGGTCAGAGCCTCCGGTCCTGTGTGTCTGGTAATAAAATACGTCATGTATCCAGTTGGAAAGGTGCCCAGACTCTATACTTTGGGCAGGCCATGCAAGTGGAATGATAATTACTGGTATGAGCCACAATCCGAGCATCTTGAGCCGCTTGCGGTTGTAGAAAAAAACAAGACTTCCAACAAGTGGCATCATGGTAAATGCAGGTACTTTGGTAAATATTGCAAGCCCCATGCATACCCCTGATAACAAAACTAACCAGGTGCCACGTTTGGAGTCTTTGGAATGCAGTGCTGCCAAAATTGACAGCAAAAGAAGCGGCAACAAAATTGAATCAAGCAAAATTCTACGAAATATCCAAGTTATGGGCATCACTGAAAACAATACAGCAGAAACTAACGCAACACTTTTGCCGTAACGTTTTCCTGCAATCTTGTAGACGAGAAAAGTATCTGCAACTGCCAGCAGTCCCATGAGGATTCTTGGTATCAAGTAAATTGTGGATACTGAGCTTATTCCATTTGAAAGGTTCAATGAATGTGGCCATCCGATGGCACCCAGTACTCCTGCAAGAAAGATCTGTCCAAAAAATGGATGGTCATAATATGCTCCCTCTTCTGGACCTAAGCCCTTTAACACGTGCATTGTTCTGTGCATGTAAACTCCTTCATCAAAGAAAATATCTGGAAATCCTGCTACATTCCAAAGATGTGTGAACGCAGAAATTGCTAGTATGGATATGATGAGAACACGATGATAATTATTGGAGCCAAGTCTTAGACTCAATGATTCTATACGGAAACTGGTTCCCTTTATTCTGATGCTGCATCATATATCTCCTGAATGTATATTATACCAGAAATGTACGTTATACACGTGAAAGCACTAGTTGTGATAATTCTTGGCTTGTTTGTACTTACAGGTGCTGGACCAACTTTTGCTCATGCAGAACAACCAGGTTTTACAAATGCTGCAAGTATTAGCACTACAGGCGATTCTGAATTACCACACGTGTTTGTCTCAGGAGATGGAGTCTTTGTAATATGGACGCAAACAAGTCTTGGCAAGTCTGATGTTTTGTTTGCAAAGAGTACCGATGGGGGATACACGTTTGGCACTCCAGTTAATGTATCAGGATCTTCAAAGGGACAATCACTCTATCCACAATTTATAGAAAAAGATAATCATGTTTACGTTACATGGCAGCTCTCGCTTTCTGGTGTTTCAACCATATTGATGGCAAAAAGTGTTGATGGTGGAACAAGTTTTGAAAAACCAGTTCAACTAAGTGATGGGTTGCAACTTTCTGCATTTCCACAAGTTGCATTATCTGGGAATCATGTGTATGCTTCTTGGATTGAAAAGTCTGGTGACAATTCAACTAATGTAATATTTGCAAAAAGTGATGACTCTGGAAATTCATTTGGTACTCCGTTACATGTAACACATAACATGGGAAATTCTGGAATTCCAAAATTATACTCGGATGGAAACCAAGTCTATCTGGCATGGGAAGACAATAGCAGAGGAGACTATGAGATATTCTTGAGCAAAAGCAGTGATTCTGGTGCATCATTTCATGTTCCAGTTGACATCAGTACCACCACAGGACAATCTGGAACACCTGAGGTTATAGTGTCTGGAAGTAACGTGTATGCGGTATGGATGGACAACACCTCGGGAAATTACGATATATTTTTCACAAAGAGCACTGATAGTGGAGAGACATTTGCAAAGCCTATCAGTGTTAGTCACCTACAAGGGGATTCAGGATATCCACAGTTTGCTGTGTGGAAAAATAATATCTATGTAACATGGACCCAGACGATATCTGACACAAACTATGACATATTTCTTGCAAAAAGCAGCAACAACGGAGACACTTTTGACAAGCCAATAAACTTGAGCAACAACCCTGGTCCATCTGGATGGCCAAAAATTGCATCAGACGGAAATGTCTATGTAAGCTGGGTTGACAGCACTCCTGGAAAATTTGACATTCTGATTACAAAAAGCACTGATGGTGGTAAAACATTTGAAAATCCTACAAACTTGAGTCATTCCAAGACAGAATCATATGAAAATGAAATGGCCACACTAGACAATGCTGTATATATGGTGTGGCAGGAAGGTATGAGTGGAAATCATACGATTGTCTTCTCAAAGAGTACTACGTTTGTTCCAGAGTTTGGTCCACTTGCATCAATTGTGCTTGTCTTGTCGCTGGTCTCAATTGTTATGGTATCAGCCAAGTCTAGATTGAAATTGAAGATCTAGCAAGTATTGTGATTTGAGAAAGAATAATTATTGATTAGATTCTCTTTGTGACATGATTCCAATTATTCTTGTTTCAAAATTTATGTTGCTAGTTGTAATAGACATACTTCCTTTCAAAGGATCTACCCTGTCTTTGTTGGTTGTTGCTCTTATTGCAGTAATTGCCCTTGCGATTTTCCGATTCTTGATTCCTTTGATAATCGCAGGCATAATAGTGATATTGTTGCTTGTTTTGATATTTGGGGGAATTCCGATTTCTATTTCCAAGTGAGTAGTGACACAAAATACCGTACATTTCACGAATGTACCACTCATCTTAAAACTCATTGAGAAGAGAAGACAAATACAAATGATAAAAAGAAATTCTGTATCCATGATAGGAATAATTTCAGTTCTGTTGATGGTTTCATTATCTGTCTCGTCTGCATCTGCAATGACTACAATGAATAGTATGCAGCATATGACCAAACTCTGTTTTGGAAAGCCATCAAAAAATAGCGATTGGTCAAATTGTGATGTGCGATACATGGATCTTACGAACCTTGATCTTTCTGGAATAAATTTCTCAGGTGCAAATCTTCAGGGCATGCGGTTGTATAATACCAACTTTGCAGGTGCTAACCTTACTGGTGCAAATCTACAATATGCTAACCTTAATTTTGCTAATTTATCTGGGGCTGTTTTACAGGGTGCAAATCTCAAGCATATTGATTTCTATCATGCAAATCTTTCATATGCTGATATGCAAGGTGTTTCTTTCCAAGGTTCAAGATTTCCAACGGTTAATTTTCAGGGCGCTAATCTGGTAGGATCTGATTTCTCAAATACTGATACCGAACTTTGCAACTTTCAAAATGCTACTCTTCAACATGCTACTTTTTATCAAACTCAGATGACTGGAGATGATTTTTCTGGTGCCGATTTGAGAAATGTGCATCTTGTTAATTCAAACTTTGGAGGAGGGGCTAGCTTGGCTGGTGCTAATCTTAAGGGTGCAAACGTGGCAGGTCTTAACACAGCTAGCGCAGACCTGTCATGTTATGGCAGTTCCATATGTCAATAAACTCATCTAGAAGATCAGAATAAAAGAAAAAAAATAATGGTAACAGCAGCTTGTTACCACTTGAATATGTTCACAATATGTTGCAGATTCAAGCATATCTCAGTATGCTAAAAATATTCTAGAAGATCAATACCTGATAGTCACGTCTTACAGGACTTGAACTTGCTATTCAGTTGTATCCGGCAACTACCTAAATGTGATGTCGTCCACTAGTTATCATGACATCTTTTACCACTGGATCATGTATGAAGTGTGGATATCAGGCAAAACCAAGAAAAGACCATTCTGATGTAGAATCAAGTGCCTGTCCGAAATGCAATGCCGAATTGACCTGAAAATTTTATTCTTTAGATACACATTAGATTCAGCGATAATTTTCATGACTAGATATCATAGGTATTGTTAAATCTGAATCTTATTCTGATGTATCCTATGAACAAGAAAAAAGCTCTAGCTGAATCAATTGCAATCCAAAAGATAAGACTTGATCAAGTAAATGAAAAGCTCAAAGGGCCAAATCTTAGTAATGAGCAAAAACTAACTTTTGAATCTGAAAAAAGAATTGCTAGCGAAGAAATTCTGAAACTAGAGAGCACAAAATAATATCATCTTGTCTCCAAAAGCTCGACTAGGCCACAGTTTGTATTTTTTGTATTCAAATCTACAAATGCAATACGGCGCTCATCAAAGCCTTTGACAGGATTTACTATAATGGTTGCACCTTTTTTTGCAAGTGATTCTAGTTCTGATTCTATGTTTTTTACCTCATAGCAGATGTGATGTATCCCGCCTCCAGACTTTGCAAATTCGCTAATGGCAGAATCTGGTGATGCAGGCTCTATTAGTTCAAGGAACGGTTCCCCTATTTTCATGAGGCAGATGTTGACTTTTTGGCTGCCTACTGGCATTATGGCACTCACAGTCTCAAAGTTTAGGTATCTTTTTAGCTCGCCCAATGATTCCTGGATGTTACTTACCACTATGCCCACATGGTGTAATTTCATGGAATTCTTGATGTTATTCATGTACAATAATCTAACGAATAGCGTGGTAATTTTATATTGATACTGGATTCAAGTGGTATCATGCTGGAAAAACTAGTCAAGGATTCCAAAGCACTTGAAAAAGCAATTGCTGGTGAAGAACTCACATACGATGACGGAGTTGAACTGATGGCTTATGACAATCTCTACATGTTGGGTGCCGCGGCAGACTTGGTTCGACAAAAAAGAGTTGGGCAGCAAGTGACTTTTGCAGCATCATACTATCTGAATTACACAAATGTTTGCGCCGCAAGCTGTCAAATGTGCGCATTTTACAGAAAGGGCAACGAATCTGATGCATATACATTATCTGCAAAAGACATCGAGGGCCGTGTTGCAATTGCAAAGACCTTGGGTGCAACAGAGGTTCACATTGTTGGCGGTTTTCATCCTGAGCTTCCACTTGAATACTATGAAGAAATGTTTCGAACAATTAAAAAAAATCACCCTGAGATGCACATCAAGGCACTCACTGCGGCTGAAGTTTTTTTCATTGCACGACTGACAAAAAACTCTGTCAAGGAAGTGTTGACTAGACTAAAAACATCTGGTCTTGATACGATGCCTGGTGGTGGTGCAGAGCTGTTCCACCCTGATATACGAAATCAAATAGTTCGTGGCAAGTGTTCTGGGCAAGAATGGCTTGATACGATAGAGCAGGCTCACAATCTTGGAATAAAGAGTAATGTTACAATGCTTTTTGGACACATTGAAAAACCTGAACATATCGTAGACCACCTTGTAAAGATAAGGGAGGTACAAAAGAGGACCAAGGGATTTCTTACATTGATACCGCTAAAATTCAGCCTTGACAATACCGAACTTGAAAAGAAGGGATTGGTTACCGCAGAAAGTGCCTCTACGTATGATCTTAGAGTTACTGCAGTATCAAGATTGATGCTTGCAAGCCAACTTGACAATATCTCAGTATACTGGGTTGCATTGGGCAAAAAACTTGCACAAGTTGCCTTGACCTATGGTGGAAATGACTTGGTAGGTACCGCATTCTCAGAAGAGATCTATCGTGCAGCAGGCAAGGGAACAAACTCTTCAATTATTGAATTGGCAAACATGATAAAAGAAATTGGGCGAGAACCTGTACAAAGGGACACTTTTTTCAACGTTTTACAAAAATTCTAAAAATCCGGGACAATTCAGAAAAACATCTGTGTTTTTGTCTTTCTGTTTTGCGATCTATGTTTTGTACGGTACTAACAATGAGAATTTTTATAATTTTTAATCCTAAAATGGAATTTGACGTCATATCATTTCTGCCCGTTCTTTAATACCGTAGAAAAATGTTCTATAGATTAATGACTGAACAAAAATCTAGAACAATTATAGGAATCTTTGCGATCCTAATGATTGTTACAACACCGATCTTGACAACATCACATCCAGCATTTGCAGCATCTTCCACTGGAATAATTGTACCACTGTACTCTTATCCGGGAAGTTATTGGAATCAAGTGATACAAGCCAAGAATGCACACCCATCAGTACCAATTATTGCTGTAGTTAATCCTAACAATGGACCTGGATCATCTATTGATTCAACATATGTTAGCTCAATTCAACAGCTACAATCTGCAGGAATTACTGTATTGGGATACGTGTATACTGGCTATGGTTCCAGAAGCACAAGTTCTGCTGAAGCAGATGCAACCACATACCACAACTGGTACAACCTGAGTGGAATCTTCTTTGATGAGATGTCAAATGCAGCAGGAGATGAATCATACTATTCTACCCTGACTCAATATGTCAAGTCGCACGGAATGACGATGACTGTAGGCAATCCTGGAACGGACACCTTGTCAAGCTATGTCGGAACGGTTGATAATCTGGTAATATATGAAAACCCAGGTCTGCCAACAATTTCGGATCTAGCTGGATGGCATACTAGCTATGCAAAATCAAACTTTTCCATGATTGCATTTGGAGTTGGTTTACCCACTCAGAGCTATGTCACAAGTACCACTGGTTATACTAGTTACATTTACGTAACAAATGATAACCTACCAAACCCATACGACACGGTTCCATCATACTTTGGAAGTCTTGTGGCAGAACTTGATACTGGCTCTATTGTACCAACTGCTCCAAGTGCACCAACAGGATTGACAGCAACTGCTACATCAACATCACAAATCAATCTAAGCTGGACTGTTCCATCAAACAATGGTGGTTCTGCAGTAACTGGTTACCAGATTGACAGATCAGTTGGTGGCGGTTCTTGGTCAACAATTGTCGCAAACACCGGAAGTGCTTCAACAACATATTCAAACACTGGGTTAACAGCAAACACTGCTTACACCTATCGTGTCTCTGCAATTAATGTAGTTGGAACAAGCTCTCCGTCAAACATTGCATCTGCAACAACATCTACAACATCCACTGGTGGTACTGTAACCATAACTGTGAAAACAGTTGGACTTTCAGGCAATACCATAACTGGATTGTGGACAACATTGATCTCTAGTGGTAGTCCCACAAAGAGTGGTTATACAACCAAGACCTATTCTGAAAATGCAGGGCATACATACACCGTGACTGTTGCAAACTATAACAACTATGTCTTTGATCATTGGAGCAACGGAAGCACAAACTCCAATCTGGTAATTACACCTACACAGTCTGTCACACTGACAGCATACTATCAACAGTAGATGTAATTGTCTGAAAAGACATTTCCCCCGGTCATCAACTGGTGACCTCTTTTTTATTTTCTAACTAAAATCTCTCTAGATGTTATTTGTATTGATTGTGATTATGCTCGGAGTTGAATTATACTCTCTGCAGAATCTTGTTGTATGTTTTTCTCAAATGCAGCTAGATGCTGTAATCTATGTCTCTTGATTATGACAGATATCTTTCTTGCAAGTGATATTGGGCCGATTGCTGCCTTGCTTGTAACTAGAATGATGTTGTCAAACAATGGAAAAGAGAACATGGACAAGTTCTTTCTGTTTGTATGTATGTAGCCAATCTCTCCAAAGTCCTCGTCAAAATCTCTGCCCATTGATATTGTCAGTGCACATTGCATGAAAAACATCTCATTTTTTTGTTCGGGTGCTTGAAAGTTGGTGCTGCCTTGAATTTTATATTCTACTGCCCTTCCGTGCTTGTTTATTATAGAAACTGACTGGATGTTACCGTTTATTCCTAGGATGGTGTCGCACAGTTTGTCAAACCCTGTGGTGGAATCATAATTCATACTGACAATTGATAATGAAGAAGTTGTTATAAAATAGTTTGAAACATTGTTCTATAACAATTTTTGATCGCTGTATGATTTAACAAATATCTAAACATCTTTAAATCTCGGCAGGCTTTTGCGTGACTGTTTTTCCTTCACCACCTTTTCTGCGTTTTAGGCCAATGCTGATAAGTGTGATAAAAAAGCCAAGACCGCCAATCAGTCCTGCAATATTTCTAAGACCCATGTTTACTATCAAATCCTGATCAAAAGCAGTTTTTTCAGAATCTGTCATATCTGGCTTGCCCGCAGGTTCTGTCTCATTAAGATATGCATAAGATGCAAAGCCTGCTACAAGCATTGTAACACCTAGTGCCAAGACATGTTTGTCCATGAAATAATTTCTAAATCGCGGTAAATAACTTAAGCTATGCGAAGCTCAAATTGTGGTACAAGGCCTTTTTCAATTCCAAACTGGAACAAGTTCCTGATTGCCTGCTCGCCTAGTACTCCCATCTCAATTGTTACATCATTTACATACATTCTAACAAATCTATCAATTGTCTCCTTTGATTGTCCCCTGCCATACTGCATTGCATAGTCTAATGCTTCGCCAGGTCTTGCCATGCCGTATACGATTGATTCGCGGAAAAACTCGTCAAACTTTTTGATGGTATCAATTCCAAAATGATTTCTCATTACATTTACCCCGAGTGGCACGGGTAGTCCGCCTGTACTGTCTCTCCACCAGGAACCAACATCTAAAAGTTTTACAAGATTTTTTTGGTCATATGTAATCTGTCCTTCGTGTATTACAAGACCTGCATCGACTTGGCCGTCTGCTACTGCATCTGGAATGTCGCTGAATTTCATTTCGGTATAATCAAACTTGCCAATCATCAATTCTAACAGTAAAAATGCTGAAGTGAGTTTTCCAGGAATTGCTATCTTTGAACTTTGTAGTTTTTTTACATCCATTTCTTGTTTTGCAACTACGATTGGACCGTAACCCTTGCCAAAACTTCCACCGCTACGTAATATCGTATATTCATCAAGATATGCACACGCATGAGCTGATACCGCAGTCACATCAAGCTCGTGCTTTAAGGAGCGCCTGTTTAGAGTCTCAATATCCTCTACAACGTGTTTTACGTTAAAGTGAGGTGAGGTGACTTTGCCGCTTAGCATGCCGTAAAACATGAAAGCGTCATCTGCATCAGGTGTATGCCCTATTGTAATATCCAACAAGGGATGATCTTGGAAGCTATAATAAAAATCAAGTTTTGGTATGTTCTGTAAAATTATGAAACTTTTGACAACTTGTAACAAAACCAAAACAAGATCTTGTAATGTGAAATGCAAAACTCTAGATCTTCCATGATCCGTTAATTTTTTTTATAATTCTTCTAAACGTTTAATAGCGGCTAGAAAAGGATTTAGCTAAACCATGAAATTCAAGGCAACAGATCAGATTCTAAGCATTATTGGTAACAAGAAGAACATTCGCAACTTTGGAGTAATTGCACACGTAGATCACGGCAAGACAACCATGAGTGATAGTCTTTTGGCATCAAGTGGTATCATCAGTCCATCTGTTGCAGGCCAAGCTCTTGCACTTGATTCCATGAAACTTGAACAAGACAGACAGATGACAATCGTTCAAGCAAATGTTACTCTACTTTATGAACAAAATGGGGAAGAATATGTCATCAACATGATAGATACTCCAGGACACATTGACTTTACTGGTAGAGTAACGAGAAGTCTTAGAGCAATTGACGGTGCAGTAGTGGTATCAGATTCTGTTGAAGGTATCATGACACAAACTGAGACTGTAACACGCCAAGCATTAGAAGAAAGAGTACGACCTGTCCTTTACATTAACAAAATTGACCGTCTCATAAAGGAGCTAAGATTGCCTCCGGAAAAAATGCAAGAATGGTTACTTGAAATTATTACGAATTTTAATAGACTAATCGATATTTACGCAGAACCTGAATACAAGGAAAAATGGAAGGTAAGTATCCAGGACGGTAGTGTCTCATTTGGTTCTGCAAAGGACAAGTGGGGATTTAACGCAGATGTAATGAAGAAAAAAGGAATCTCATTCAAAGATATCTACGAAGCATATTCTGAGGGCGGTGATGTCAAAAAGTTGGCAGAAAAAGCTCCATTGTATGACGCAGTACTTGGAATGGTTGTAAAACATCATCCATCTCCTGATGTTGCACAACGATATAGAATTCCAAAGATCTGGAAAGGAGATTTAGATTCTGATATTGGTAAAGCGCTGATGAACTGTGATGACAACGGTCCTACTATCATGATGATTGTAAACATGACAGTAGATCCTGCAGCAGGTCCTGTTGCAATTGGAAGATTATTTTCTGGCAGAATAAAAGATGGTGATAGAATACACTTGATTGATACAAAAAGAGAAGGTAGAGTGCAATCTGTCAACTTTTTCATGGGCAA
>JANWJG010000048.1 GCA_025449485.1 Nitrosotalea sp.
AACCAAGGACAGAGCAGACAAGTCTCTATCTTTTTGGAATCATCTAGTTCAGCTAGTTCTGGTACATTTACAGCACAAACTGACAAGACCATATATGTAAAAGGTGATCAAATCCAGATATCTGGAATTGGTAAACCATATACTGCAGTTCATGCCATCATGACAAGTCCATCTGGAAAAACATATGATACTGCTGTAAGTTCAGGCTTGGACGGTTCATACACTATGACCTATTCTACTTCGTCAGCATATGAGACAGGAAATTGGTACATCACACTAACCAACCAATTCATGGCAAAGGTGATCTCAATATTCTTAGAACCAAACGCATAGGCATGTTCTAAGATCCTATTGGTTGTATTGACAGATTGAGTACCTCTAAACTTGAAATCATACTTGTAAAATTGTAAATGAAACTAGTTAGAGATGTGTTTTGATGTTATTGATTTGGATTGTATCTCAAAAATGCTCCAACTTTGCCTATGCTTGATAACATTGCACCATATTCTGTTGCACCTGTGATAACCTCCACTTTTGCGCCTGTCTGACCTGCAACCAAATCTAGATAATCTACAATATCTCGCTCAGATGATTCCAAATCCATGCTTTTGCAACTAGGACATGGCTGACTAAGTAGTTCTTGAACTCTTGGGATCACCTTTGGTCGTTCTAGTATCTCACTTTGGAGATGCTGACATCTTCTACATGTGATATCGATTTTTCTCAAATTGGTATCATCTGTAATCAATATGGTGGATACAACATTTCTTTTTAGAAGATCAATTATTTCATTGAGGCCATAAGTTGCAAGACCTCTTGAAAAATGTATGTCGTTGAACAACTTGTCTACCAGTTTCTTTTCTTCTACCATCCTGTAATCTGTGAGTACATCATGTGCCTTCACAAATGCTTCGCGTACACCCTCTGAGCCTGCATAAGAACAATCAAGTGTTGCAAGTATGTTGTTTTGTAATCTGTATTCTAGATAATTTTCTTTGATAAAATTCTCTTTTGTTGGACCTGGACCTGAAACTATCAGACCCTTTACAGGATAAATGTCAATAAAATATTCTCGTGTTGTATGTGCAACTCTATTGTAATATTCATTGAGCTCCATTTCTCTGAGCCTCTCAAATCTTCTGGCAGATTGACCTCCTTGTCGGTGTTTTCCTGCTACACCAGATGATGTCTCTGATAATACATCAAGCTTGTCTCCACGCAACAATCCCCATCCTGCATCTTTTGCATCAATTGCCAAAAAACCAATCATATTGTCGTCTTTTAGCATATCTTTGAGAATGTCTACATGAAAATGATCATCACATCTGTAAAGAAATGTCTGCAATTCTTTTGGCGGTTCAATTTCAAACAATTTTATCACTTCACTTCCAATTGGCCCTCCTCCTGGTGGTGGAAGTGCACCGCAAAACATGACGAGCCCCTTTTCAGGAGATGTCTTGTACAGTTTGAGTCTCTGAATTACTCTTGATAATGCATCAACTACATGGGTTCTTGTAAGATCTGACTTGATGTTATCTGCAGTCCCTTGTTCTTCACGAAGGTTGTTGATGACTTCATGTAATGCTTTTTTTGGAGGAACATAAAGCGAGATTAATTCTGTTCCACGTCCTGACTGATCGGACAAATCTTCTAACATTTTTCGTAGTTTGTATAATTTTACAGAATCTTGTTTTTCTATCTTAGGTTTGACCATATTCTATTACCTTTAGCTATTTTGGAATTTGTCTATGGCTTGTTGAAATTGAGTTATTGGCTGTGCACCTACTATCTTTGTAATATCCTTGCCGCTGAATATGATAAACGATGGAGTTCCATCAATGCCAATGTTTTCGCCAAACTTTTGATTGTCCATTACTTTTTGTTCATATGTATTACTTGACAAGCACTTATCAAATGTACCTAAATCTAGGCCAACAGTTGTAGCAAACTTGTCTAATGATTTTTGGTTTACCCATCCAGTTCTTTCTCCGGCCCAGTTGTTGTACAACTCATCATGGTATTGCCAGTACTTGCCTTGGTCGCCTGCACAGTATGATGCCTCTGCAGCAAGAACTGAATCAGGTCCATTGAGAGGAAAATCCCTGAATACAAAGTTGACCTTTCCAGTGTTTACATATTGTTGCAATAGTGCATCTTTTGTATTTTCATGAAATAGGTGACAATATGTGCACTGGTAATCTCCAAACTCTACTATGGTTATCTTTGCATTAGGATCTCCAAGTAATGGCGAACCATTTTGCATGATCATCTGCGGAGTTAGTTCGTTGGCAGCCTTGTTTTCATGAGGAGTTGCCATGTACATTACTGCAACTATGGTAATTATTATTGGAATGACAACGAAATAGTATCTTTTCACTTTTTTTGATAGTTTTTCTTTGAATATTAACTATTTGACCTATTAATTGGGGCTCAATGTAATTATTGGCTCTGGTTTTCTTATGCTTATTTCAGCTCTGCTTATTCTGCTCTTGTATAGCTTAAATTTTTTTCCGCCCTCTGACAAGACCCATTTATCCACTTTGACCAGTGTCAACTCTTCCAAGTCTGAAAGCTTTTTGTATACTGAGCTGAGTGGAATTCTGTATTTTTCTGACAACTCTGATGCAGTCATTCCTTCCTTGATGATGGAAAATAATATTGATCTTGATTGAGCATCAGCCAATGCCTCGAGAATTTTTTGATTTACATCATATTTTTTGAGTTGAGATAACGAAACTTTTTTTTTCAATATTTTTTGAATTAGGCAAGCCTAACTATTTAAACGACACGAGCTATTCCAAAGACTTGGAACCAGTCTGTGATTTAAATAAGTTAGCTGGTCCTAACTGAATCAATGATTGATTATTGGCAGTTGTTATTGCTTGGGGCAATAGCTGGTTTTACCATATTTCTTGGTCTTCCAGTTGCGGTATTACAAAATCTCAGTCATAAAAAGAAAGGATTCCTTAATGCATTTGCACTTGGAATTCTGATATTTCTAATCATTGATGTTTTTAGTCATGGTTGGGAAACTGCATCAACTGCAGCAACTAATGCAGCAGCTGGCAAAGGCTCAATCGAAAATGCGGTGATTGATCTTGTTGCACTGTTTGGAGGTATCGCAATAGGTCTGTTAGGATTGATACTTTATGAAACAAAATTCATGGCAAAAAGTTTTCCACAGATATTATCAGTTGACAATCTCAAGGAAGGCGATGATCATCTTCATAAATTATTTCATGAAGCAACTGCATACAAGCTTGCATTAATGATTGCAATTGGCATTGGTGCACACAACTTTAGTGAAGGTTTGGCAATTGGCCAGTCATATGTAGCAGGTGAAATTGGTCTTGCAATCATACTGATAATTGGATTTGGAGCACATAATACCACTGAGGGGTTTGGCATTGCAGGCCCACTTACTGGAATATTGAAAAAACCTAACGCAAAATTCTTGGCTAAGGTTGGATTGATTGGAGGAGGTCCTACATTTATTGGCACTATACTTGGAAGTTTGTGGGTATCAGATGTTGCATATATTTTATTTTTATCGATGGCAGGAGGCGCACTTGTCTACGTGTCAATGCTAATGTACAATTCTGGACGAAAACAAACAACAAACAATATCATAATGCTTGGAATTTTTGTGGGTCTGTGCGCTGGCTTTGTTACTGATCTTATAGTAACACTTGGAGGAGCATAATTTTCTCAAACATTGTATCACTGAATAACTCTGAAAATGTTATGTAACTATCTTTGACAGGTTATTCTTACTTGTAGCATTTTTTATTTCCCGTGCTATTCTTCTTCCCATGCTCATGGGCTCATCATAAATTAATGTGGAATATGGAGAACCATCTACATAGAGATTTGTTCCAGCAACTATTCTTGCAGAAAACTCAAACGTGGTAAACTTGCCATTTTCATCATATACTCCCTCTAGGCAGAAAGGTCCAGTCATACCTGGGGCAACAAGTCTTTTTGCAGCACCTACAAATCTCTCACCCATTGAATACACTTCCTCAAGTAATGACTCTCGCAATACCAGTGGGCTGTTGCCTACTACATTAAATGATGGAATCAAGTCCACGTCTATCTGTTCTTGTGCTGGAATTCTCCCTAGACCGTCAATATCTGATTCATATCTTCTATCTACTCCAAAAAATTCTAGCTCTTCAGTTAGTTCAGAGTAAAAATATTGCAAGTATGCAGAAACTCCCAACGCATATTCTTGCAAGTACAAGTCTTGGTCTCCTTTGATTATTCCTTCTCTTACAAGCTTGTCTCGTTTTTTTGTATAATCTTCTTCATTTGTTGCAAGAAAGTATCCCTTGCCGCCTGCTGCACCATGTCTTTTTGCAATTGTTAATCCTTTGATGTCACTTGGGCCTTGTAATGATTTTGGTATTTTTAATTTAGATTCTACCATGAGTTTTTCTTTCATGTTTCTGTCTGATTCCCATCTTAGAATCCACTTGTTTCCAAAAATTGGCGTCTTGATGGACTCAATCTCTGATGAACTCATCTGAGCGATGAGGGTTCCATGTGGTATGATTACCGCATTATTTTCTTTGAGTATGTCTGAACATTTCTGATCTAACACCTCTTTGAAAGAGTCAACAAGTATGTATTCATCTATGAATTGAAATCTTCGATAGAGCCTTTCGCGTTTTTTCTCACATACTAGTATGGTTTTGAAGCCTTCATCTTTTGCTCCTTTGAGTACCTGAAGAGCACAATGAGAACCGAGGGTGGCAATTGAAGTCATGTTATCACATCTATTTTTGGGGTTTATGAAAGTTCCATGGGTCTGCTTGAGATAAAAGCAAACACGTCATCGATCAAATCCATGGAAAGATCCTTTTTGTGTTCACTGGGAATGTTTTTCATCAAAAAGTCTATGACTGACTGATTCTGGGGAATTTTTCCCTCTTCGGCCATTTCAGAATAAAGTGAAACCAAGTGGGATGTAATTATTATTGTTTTTTCGCGACTTGAAAGTGCCATGTGGATAAATCACACTCTTTTTAATTTAGAGGTTTGCAGTTTATCATCATAATATTACTAGTTGATCTTTTCAATCATGTCTGTTCGTAATTGACCGCATGCTGCTGAGATTTCTACCCCCTTTTCAACACGTACTGTGCAATTTACATCACCGTTACGAAGTATTTGTTGGAATGCCAATACTTTTTTTCTGGCAGGGCGCTGGAATCCGCCTGCAGTGGGATTCATAGGAATGAGGTTCACATGTGCCCCGTTTCCTTTCAAGACACGTGCTAATTCTGATGCCACCTTGGTGGAATCGTTAATGTCATCAATTAATGCATATTCAAAAGTGACACGACGCCCGGTTTTTTTAAAATAACGTTTTGCTGCCATGATCAAATCTTCAACTGAATGTGGTCCTGCAGTCGGCACTAGTTTTTTGCGTAATTCATCATTTGGTGCATGGAGTGAGATGGCAAGTTTGACTTGAAGGTCTTCATCTGCAAGTTTATCAATTCCATGTATTATGCCTACAGTAGAAATTGTAATACTTCGTTGTCCTAGTCCAAAGGCACGTGGATGTGTCAAGAGTCTTACAGCTCGAATCATTTCATCATAATTTGCAAGAGGTTCTCCCATTCCCATGAATACCAAATTGGTGACATGCTCTCCTCTTTGACGTAAGATTCGTGCAAAATGCAGTACTTGGGAAACAATCTCTTCAGCTTTGAGATTTTTTTCAAAACCCATCTGACCTGTAGCACAAAATACACAGCCCATGGGACATCCAACTTGGGTTGAAACACAAACTGTTGACCGTGGATGGCTCTTGTCTTGTGATTTGCTATATTGCATTAGAACAGTTTCAATGAGTGTCTGATCATCGAATTTTAAAAGTAGTTTTGTAGTATGACCGTCTTCACTTACAACTCTGTGAACTTCATTTTCTGAACCCATGGTATACCCAGCAGTGACAAGTGCGTCCCTCAATGAAGTTGGGATTTGATGCAAATCTGACATTTTTCTTGGAGATTCGTGGTATAGTGCACGAAGCAGTTGTCCTGCTCTGTATCGTGGATGGCCTAACTTGATGACAAGATCATCCATCTCCTCTGGCAAAACCCGATAAAGATCAATCATCTTTAGATGCATTCTGATTTGCCTACTGAAAATATGACTCTTGTGTAATTTTTAGCTGTTCTTGTGCTTGCTTTTAGATGGTAACACAAATTAACACTATCAAAAACACATTTGATGAAAACATGATAGGTACAGAACTAGGAGACTGGCGTAGAACTATCTATTCCAATCAACTCGATCCATCTATGGACGGCAAAGAAGTTACCGTAATGGGATGGATTTCAAGTGTCAGAGATCATGGAAATCTGGTATTCATCTTACTAAATGACAAGGAAGGCCAAATGCAAATTACTGCCAAGGCCGGAGTATGCCCAGATGAGATCAAAGAAAGCCTGGTAAAACTAAAGGAACAATCAACTATTGCAGTCAAGGGTGTCATAAAACCATCTGCAAAGGCTCCACGAGGAGTTGAAATATCTCCAAGTGAATTGCGCGTATTTTCAGTTGTTGAAAAAATTGCACCGTTTCAATGGCAAACAAAAACAGTTCCAAATATTGATACCAGACTAGAATTGCGAGCAATAGACCTGCGCAGAAATATTTTACAGCATATCTTTAAGATGAGAAGTCTAGTCCTAAAATCAATTCGTGATTATCTATATGAGAAAGAATTTCTTGAAGTAAATACACCCAAGATGATTGCTACTGCAACAGAAGGTGGAGCTGCACTCTTTCCAATATTTTATTACAACAAAGAAGCATTTCTTGCACAGAGTCCTCAGCTTTACAAGGAACAACTCACACTAAGTTTTGAGAAAATTTTTGAGATTGCTCCAATATTTAGGGCAGAAGCGTCTAGAACTAACAGGCATCTTTCTGAAGCAATCTCAATAGATCTTGAAGAGGCATTTTCAGATTATAATGACATCATGTCTCATGTGGAAAACATTATCAAAAAATCAATCAAAACTGTAACAGACTACTGCGAATCGACAAAATCTGTGGATTACAAAATTCCTGAAATGCCTGAAAAGATTCCACAGTATACCTATACAGAATTGGTAGACAAGATGCAAAAAGCTGGTGCTAAAACAAAATGGGGAGATGACTTGTATCCATCACAATTAAAGAAAATAAACCTAAGCGGATTTTATTTCATCAAGGATTGGCCTCTTGCTCCAAAACCGTTCTATGTCAAGGCAAAAAATGATGATCAAAAAATATCAGAATCATTTGATCTCATGTTCGGAGACCTTGAATTATCTTCTGGAAGTACAAGAATTGAAAAAAGATTGGAGTTGGAAGAGAGAATGAAGAACAAGGGCTTCAAACTTGATGCGTTTGATTATCATTTGCG
This sequence comes from Nitrosotalea sp., assembly GCA_025449485.1. GTDB lineage: Archaea > Thermoproteota > Nitrososphaeria > Nitrososphaerales > Nitrosopumilaceae > Nitrosotalea. The sequence continues at coordinate 7,427 of JANWJG010000048.1, forward strand.
TGTATTTGATTACGGTGTTCCACCACACGCCGGATGTGGCATAGGACTTGAGAGACTTATGATGGCTCTTACTGGTACTGAAAACATTAGGGATGCTACCTTTTATCCACGTGATGTAGATAGACTTACACCATAGGTGAAGTGGCATGGTGGAAAGAAAAGAGATTGAGCACCTCGGGGATTTGGTCAAAGTTGATCTCAACGAGCCAGAAAAATACATCAAACAGGTAGAACAGATTCTAAATTATTTTGATAGACTTGACAAGGTGGAATTTCATTCTGATGATACACTACGAACACAAATTACGACTGACGGTCTTCGAGATGATGTCCATGAACCATATGGAGATTCATTGATTGGACATCTAAAAAAAGATCAAAACAACTTCATTCGTGCACCAAAAATGGTTTAAATGAATCTGGGAATCTCGGCTGTAGAATTTGTGTCTCAGGCAAAAGATGGCACTATATCTGTAGAAGAATTTGTTGCAAAAACCTTGGACAGGATAAAAAAAGTAGATGAAAAGATTCATGCTTTCATTACTGTAGATACACAAAATGCACTTGACAAGGCAAAGGCCATTGATAAAAAAATAAAATCAAAGGAAAAAGTTGGTTCTTGTTTTGGGATGCCTGTATCTATCAAAGATAACATTTGTACTGCAGGAATAAAAACAACATGTGCCTCAAAGATGCTAGAGAATTTTGTTGCGCCATATGATGCAACTGTTACTTCTAGACTAAAATTCGAAGATGCAATAATAATTGGCAAGGTGAATCTTGATGAATTTGCCATGGGCTCTACAACAGAATTTAGTTATTTTGGTCCAACTCGAAATCCCTGGAATCCTGAATATGTTCCAGGTGGATCATCGGGTGGTAGTGGTGCATCAGTTGCTGCACTTGAATGTCTTGCATCTCTGGGTTCAGATACTGGAGGTTCTGTTCGAAGTCCTGCAAGTTTCTGCTCTGTTGTTGGATTGAAACCAACTTATGGTCTGATAAGCCGATATGGACTAGTCTCTTATGCAAATAGCATAGAACAGGTGGGTCCAATAGCAAAAACAGTAGAAGATGTGGCATTTTTACTACATATCATATCAGGTCATGATCCACACGACCACACTACTGCAAACAATGAACGTATTGATTATGTCAAGGATTTGAAGAATGGAATTTCTGGAAAAAAAATTGGTATAATTTCACAGATGATTGGAGATGGAATAGACAAGGAGGTAGCATCTGCAACAGATACCGCAATATCAAAACTACAGAATTTAGGAGCAGAGTGTATCCCGATATCTCTTGATGCTGTAGAGCATTCTGTTGCAGCGTATTATACAATAGCTGCTGCCGAGGCAAGCAGCAATCTTGCAAGATATGACAATCTTCGATATGGCTTTGATTTTGGCACTGAAGGGTATGAGTTCAAAGCATTTGTCTCAAAGGCACGAAGCAATTTTGGGCCTGAGGTGACAAGAAGAATGCTTCTTGGAGCATTTGTTTTGTCTACTGGATATTATGGCAAGTATTATCTCAAAGCACAAAAAGTTAGGGCGATGATAAAGGCTCAACTTGATGAGGCATTCAAGAAGGTTGACTATCTGGTATCGCCAACAATGCCGATTTTACCATTCAAGGTTGGAGAAAAAATCGATGACCCGCTCAAACTCTATCTTACTGATATCAATACCGTAACTGCAAACTTGTCTGGAATTCCTGCCATATCGGTTCCATTTTCAATGTCAAGTTCTGGTTTACCAATTGGCATACAGCTATTTGCAAATTCGTTTAAAGAAAAAGAATTACTCCAAGCAGCACATGCATTACAAGAGACTACAAATCTTCCGGAGATGTCATTATGACAAAGATAGGATTAGAGATTCACTGCCAACTCACAAAACTTGCTAGCAAGTTATTTTGCTCATGTAAGGCAGAATATAGAAACCTTGAACCAAACTCTAACATCTGCCCTGTCTGTGCAGGCCTCCCAGGATCACTTCCACTATTAAATAAAAAAGCAGTAGAAAAAGCCGCAATGATATCGCTTGCACTGGGATGTACGATTCCAGAAAAAATTGGATTTTTCAGGAAAAATTATTTCTATCCTGATTTGCCAAAAAACTTTCAGATTACCCAGTACAATGCATATGGTCCTACAAGCATTGGCTCTGATGGAAAAATCGAGATTGAAGGGAAAACTATACGAATTAGAAGAATACAGCTAGAAGAAGACCCAGGCAGACTAGTCTATGAAGGAACTTCTGAGAAGACCATGATTACACTGGTTGATTACAACAGAGCAGGTACACCGCTTGTTGAAATTGTAACAGAGCCTGACTTTGAGACTCCAAAACAGGTACGTGTCTTCTTGAATGTACTTGCAGATCTTGTTGAAAACATTGGGGTCTCTGATCCTTATCTTGAGGGTGCCATGAGAGTGGATGGTAACATTTCAGAGGGTGACGGCAATAGAGTCGAGATAAAAAACGTAGGCTCTTTTAGGGATATTGAAAAAGCATTACATTTTGAGATTACCAGGCAACAAAGTCTTGTTGAAAGGGGTATCACAGTACTTGCCGAAACAAGACACTGGGATGATGCAAGAAGAATTACAGTATCATCTCGTTCAAAAGAAGAGGAGCAAGACTATCGATACTTGCCAGAAGCAGACATTCCAATTGTTTTGATTGGACAAAACTCCATTGAACAAATAAAAACACAGATGCCTGAAAGCATTGTTGCAAGAAAGGAAAGGTATGTCAAAAAGTATGGTTTGCCTGCCCAAGTAGCTGAAGTCTTGTCATCTGACAAATTTTACTCTGATCTGTTTGATAAAGCACGTAATGAGAAAAATGCCAAAGAAGTATCAAATATTATCACAACTGATCTAATGGGCTTTGCAGATACACGAGAAAAGAAACTTGAATTAAAAATCACTCCAAAACATATCTCTGACCTTGCTGATTATATTATGGCAAGCAAATTGACAAGAAATTCTGGAAAGACTGCATTGCAAGAAATGGTAAAGACTGGAAAATCGCTTGCTGATGTAATGTCTAGCCTTGACTTGGGACATGTGAGTGATGTAGGTTCTATTGAAAAGATAATTGATGAGGTCTTCAAAGAAGAAGAAAAAGCAGTAGCTGAAGCAAAACAAAATCCTGACACTATCAACTATCTAGTTGGCAAAGTCATGAGAAAGACAAAAGGCAAGGCTGATCCTACGACAACTCTTGACATTTTACGGAAAAAACTCTCGGTGTAAAAATTCTTATATTTTCACTTACATTTTACCGAATTCATCTTCATCAGAGTATGCACGCTCTGCGTGTTCCTCGATGTCAAGCCCTGCTTCTTCCACTTTGGCAGATACTCTGACTCCGATTAGTTTGTCTATTACTTTCATAATCGCAAATGTTCCAAAGAATCCCATTGCTCCTGCTACTCCAACCCCCATGGCTTGGATGAGCAATTGTTGAGGATGTCCAAACAAGAGCCCGTTTGGACCGCTTGGGTTTACTAGTGTGCTTGCAAATATTCCAATTCCTAATGAACCGATTATTCCAGCCACTCCGTGAACTGAGCTTACATCTAATGCATCATCTATCTTGAGATGGTCCTTGAAGAACAAGACTGCAAGATATGATCCTATTCCAATTGCTATTCCCAATACAAAAGCGTGTTCTACACTTATGTATCCTGAAGCTGGTGTGATTCCTGCAAGTCCTGCAATTGCTCCGTTGATTGCAGCAATTACGCTTGGCTTGCCAGTTCGCATCCATGAAAGTCCCACCCAGATTAATGCAGAAATGGATGATGCGATATGAGTATTGATAATTGTGTTACCTGCTAAACTTCCTGATGCAAGTGCACTACCTGCATTGAATCCAAACCATCCTAACCAAAGTAGTGATGACCCTAAAACTGCGATTGGAATACTGTGTGGAATCATGATGGATGGACCGTAGTTGAGTCTTCTTCCAAGGACTAGGGCAGCTGCAAGTGCACCCATGCCTGCACTGGTGTGAATTACAATGCCTCCAGCAAAATCTACTACACCCATTTGGCCAAGCCATCCTCCGCCCCATATCCAGTGAACTAGAGGATAATAGATCAGTCCACTCCATGCTACGATGAAAATAACATATGCGCTAAACTTCATTCTCTCTGCAATTGCACCTGTCAATAACAGAGGCGTAATCACTGCAAACATCATCTGGAATTTTGCAAACAAGACTCCTGGAATTGTAGGGGCATAATGCAGACCTGAATCGTATGGAACATTTTTGAGGAATGTCCAATCCATGTTTCCGGTAAGACCAACTCCAGTATCTGGGCCAAATGATAAACTAAATCCGAATGTAAACCACATGACACTGAGAATAGCTAATCCAAAGAAGATTTGCATAAAAATTGAGACCGTATTTTTTCGTCGTAATAACCCTGCTTCAAATAACCCCAAAGCTGGGATCATCAATAGTACCAGACTGGAAGCTATGAGCATCCATGCTGTGTCTCCTGTGTCAATTGGCAAGATTTCTTTCTTAGAAAAGATGAAGTATAAAAAAATTTGTTTTTTTATTGGTCATGTTGGCTCTAAAAATCATTCCATAAGATTTTTTAATATGGGATTTCATTTTCCTTGCATCTTGCTAAAAATTGAAGTAATACTCCCAGAGAATGAAATAAAATCAATTAGTGACGCACTAAAAAAAATAGATGTAGGTGGAATCACTGCATACAAAGGATGGGGGAGAGGGAAAACAATTGCAAAAGAAATACATGCATCAAAGGGAACAGAGGTTTTTACCCCTGAATTTGGAGAACGATTCATAATTGAAATAGTGGTTGCCGATGAAAAGAAAAACGATATAATTGCAGCCATTAGGGCATCTTCTACATTTGGAAAAATATTTGTCAATACAATATCTGAAGCATATGATATCCAAACTCCAAAGAAAGATGAACAAGCAATATGAGTTTAGAAAATATTATCTAGTATATTCTCTGTCAAGATCTACATGATTCGCATAGATGCAATTGTTCCACAAAATGATATTCGTGCTATTAGTGATGCACTAAAAAAAATAGATGTGGGTGGAATAACTATCATGAAAGTACGTGGAAGGGGTAAAACAATTGGACACGCACTCCATGCTGGGAAAGGCACTGAGACATTTATTCCTGAATTTACAGACAAGTATATTGTAACTGTGATTGTGGTCGAAAAAGACGAGAACGAAGTGGTAAGTATAATTCGCGGCAATACAAAAATAGGCAAAATTTTCATGTACAAACTTTCTCGTGCAGTAGATATTGCCACTGGCGAAGAAAATGAAAAGGCAATCTAAAAACAAATTTTGTTAGATTTTCAGACTGTGTTTTCATCAATTTCTGTATCTAGTACAGGGGTTTGTTAATGATATTATGTGTGGAAACACTCTAAAAGATACTCTTAGAAACAACATAACGCTAGTGTGAATGGTGAATATCTGAATTGAAACAAAGATCCTGTACTTGTACATGCGGCTGCATCAGAAACATAGCCAGTGCATATTATGATATGTGTATATTCTGCAAGCTAGATGATCATAAAAAATAACTCGCTTGTTATTTTTATATTTTAAAAGTAGGTCGCATCTTTGCGTATGTGATTATGACTGCAATTGATATTGCAAATATTGAAACAGCTAATGGACCAAATTCTGGAATTGCAGGTGTTGTAGTATTTGTTTGATTTTGTACTTGAGCAGGGCCTGACGTGAACTCAAATGTAGTTGTGGCAGTTTTATCTGGTCCCCCATATGTTACATCGACTTCATACACGCCTGCAGTTTTCCAAGTACTTCCCCCTGCAACTGCTTGGAGAGAATATGTTCCGTCTGTATTGGGATTGGTTTGTCCAATGTATACTACGTTATGTGAACTATCTTTGATTGTCATTGATATTGGTATGTGAAGTTGGTCTGTTACCTTGCCTGATATGGTGATTGTAT
>JANWJG010000049.1 GCA_025449485.1 Nitrosotalea sp.
GATAAAATGAATCCACTATATTTGCGTATTTGATGGGTTTTTCATGTCCGGCGAACTTGACAATTTCTGAAAGATTTAACTAGATCATTTTTTCTAGCAGATATATGCGAAAGTATACCGTATTCGCAATTTTTGCATTTTTGCTGATTACGCCTGTTGCTATACAATCAGTACATGCTACCTCAGCTTCTGATTCTTGGTATCCTGGAAAGGGTCTCAAGCAAGGAGACTATTTCAGTTATAATGTATGCTGGACAGACTGGCACAACTGTACTCCATTCCAGATGAATTTCTGGGTTAAAAATGAGACAAGCGATGGAAACAGTTGGAATGTGGTATTTGGTGTAGTTGATGGTTCCAACATACAAAAAGGAATGATGACAATAGGAAAGATAACCCCTGACCCGACATCTTTTGATCCTAATATTTCTGATTATACCGGAGTCTACCGAAGTACTGTATCATGGCTTGACTCTTTTGCAACAAGAGACACTCCAAAAACTTTTGATGTTCCAGCATGGGGCAGAACTGGTTCAGTAGGTGGACAATCTGTTGGACCTGTAAGTCATGAAAAAGTTACAGTTGGTGCAGGTACATTTGATACATATGTTTTGGGATGGCACAAAGGTATTGATAATAAAATCTGGGTAGATTCCAGTGTACCGTTTCCAGTAAAAGCTCTTGTCTTTGTGGATGTAACAACTGGTTCACCACCGCCGGACTATACTCTAGAATTACTAAAGAGAGGAAACAGTCAGACAGAACCTGATATCTTTACTGCTTCTTCAACTGCTCATGTTGGTTTTAGTCCTCAGTGTGATCAGCCAAACATGGAGCAAGACTCTGTTCACCAGACCACTACAACTGATTCTAGTTCAATGATTGTTGAATATAGATACAGTCCATCTAATCCACATGAAGGCTGTCCTGTAGAATACAGATTATCATTTGAAAAGAATTTTGATCAAACCCAAAAATGGAGCAATGTACAATATGATATCTTTACAACAGATGATCAAGGAAAACAAATGTCATCCATTGCTCAAAGTAATGGCAGACCATCTTTGTTTGCGCCAGTAGGAGACGATGATGTTACAACTGTCTTGAAAGGCTCCACTCCAATGTCACATGTAGTAATTGCAGTGCTTGGAACTAACGCTGAGGGTCAGCTTCCAGATACTAGCTCGTCAGGAGTAGTAAAATTTGATGTGCCAACACAAGCGCCATTTCCAGGCTTTGATGATGGCAGTACCTCAAATGTTAATGGCACCAATCCTTCAATACCAGAGTTCCCATTGGGATCACTAATGGTAATGGCAATTGTAGTAGGAGTTGGAATTCTATTTGTGCGAGTCAGCCCTAGTCTAAACACTAGACTGTAAAAAATTAATTGAAATACAAATGCCAAACATAAGAATAATAGCTATTTTTGCAGTCATTGTAATTGCAGCAGTAGCAGGACTTGCGTGGCCGTTTCTTTCTACCATGAAACTTGGTTACATCATGGAACCAGTGCAGGCAAGCCAGTGGCACATGGGAAAAGGCTCTGAATACACTCCTGAGATGACATACCAGGTAACTCTGAACCAGACAACATTTTTGGCAGACATGAAATTTCTTCCAGTTTCTCAAGGGACACAACAACTCTTGGTCAAGATAAACCCAGGTTCAAGCGAAATAGACCAGACCGTACCCATTGGCTTGGTTTATGATTTTGTTGATGTATCGGTGCCATCAAAGCCATACTTTGACATCTTGGACCAGTCTGTTTTTTCCATGCGAGATTATGCAACTGAATCAAAATATCTTGCAAAAGATGCAGAATGGGGTGACCTGTTCATTGGTGCAAATGCAGAAAAACTCAAGGTAACAGATTCTGGAAAAATGTCATTCAAGTTTGGCTCGGAAAATGCATATCTGTTATCATATAGGATTGGTGCAAAGATGAATAAAATCTGGATAGTAGACAACCTGCCGCTTCCTGTAAAGGCTGAAATTTATGATCCTGATGGAAATCTGCAATATTCTTACGAATTGGTTTCGTTAAAGGCACCATCAACGCCTGGCTTGATTTCATAACAGTTCTCAAGCAACCAGTCACAGAAATTTCGGATGGTATCATCTACCTTGCCCCAAATGTGCAAAGAGGACGGCAAGATATCCAGTCTGTAGTTTGATTCCATCACTCGCACTCCTTCCTTTCCTTCATACATGTATGCATCCTGGATCTGGGGATTTTGTAGCATCTCAGAAGCTTTTGATTTGATTTCATCCCTTGGTATTGGAAATGACTTGGGGTCTCTTTGGAATACAAACCCAATGTTTTCTGTTCCGTATGATTCGTACTCTTCGATCTTTCCTCTCTCGGGAAAATTAAGTGTGATTTTGATTCCATATTTTTTTCCAACCTCTGCTGCAATCTCGTTTATGGTACTAAATGCAAGACCTGGGCTTTTTTTTAAGAGAAATCTAATTTGAGGATTGTTTGATTTTAGTTCTGATTGAAGCTTGGAGGATATCTGGGAAAAACTCATGTTTAGATTCTAGAAATTTTCTCATATATGCATTAGGTTTTGTTTACTTGTAAACAAAAGTCTTCAAACTATTGTTGAAGACAACAATCTCCCTGTGAACTTGAACCTTGGGTTCAGACTTATGAATAACTGAATCATTGTAAAATATTTAGCTTGAATACTCCTTCTAGCTTATATCGCATATGAAATAACCTCAATCGTGGATGAGCTAGATGATCTGACAAAGGCAAAGATAGTTCAGATGATTTTGGATAAGAAAACTGAGGACGCTCTTGAAAAACTATCCAAGTTCTATCGAGTTGATACTCCGCAAATAGCAGTTGGTACCATCAAGAAAAAACGAAGGACAGTTTATGCTGTATATGTAATTCAAGAGAAAAAGATCTATGCATTAAACTCTGATATATTTTATAATCCCTTTATTATCTTGCACGAGTACTATCATCATATTCGCTCAAAGTTTGGAAAGCATAGGGGTTCAGAAAGGCATGCTAATATGTATGCTCAAGGATTCATCGATTCATATAACAAAATAGTTAAGATGTTAAACCAAAATTCGAGTCCAAAGAAGCTGGACTAGCCAGATCTGAACCTATTGACTCGCATCCTTGTGATTGGGAAATTCTTTTAATTATGATACCTTGAGAATACAATTCATGCTTCCAATGGATACAGGTGAAGGACCATACGATGAAGGCTCTGAAAGGGCATCAAGTGCCGAAGATTACAAGGTAACATGCATCCAGTTTATCAAGGATATCAGTGGAGACTATCTTGCATGGGTTGACTATTACAAATTGCCAGAAGACGAAGACAAGAAAAGACGCACACAGATACATGCAATTGTAGAACGCACAAACGAATGGATTGCAAAGGTTGCAACTACAATCAAGGGAGTAGATGTTGTCATGAACGACGGAATCCAAAAGATGGCAGAAAGCACTGCAGGATATCCATTTCAGATAGGGATCTTTGTCAACAACATGTCTGGATACACACTTGCAAAACCTGGAATGGTTGACATTAACATAAAGGCAGTTGGACGAGACGGATACAAAGTAAAACTAGGATGGCACCAAAAGGACAAACGATTTTTGACAAGTTCCACAACTCCTGTTTCAATTGACGAGTCAAGTATTCCTGATACCGATTCTGACGTGTTAGACATTCATCTAAAAATGGATGCACAAAAATGCCAGCCTAGAGAGGTCATATCATTTACTGCAGTTGTTACTGAAACAAAAGATGGTCAAGAGCATGAAAGGCGTGGCATGACAACTATCATCCACATGGGCTAACTTGTAAAACTACTCTAGTTTCCTCTGATCGTTTATCAGAATATTTCATCTGTGATATTTTTTTGCACAGTTCAGAGTCGTTAACCAATAATGCAGTCCCAAGAATGGTATCCCCCTGATATTGCACCTTGACACTTGGATTAGCAAGTGCGTTCTTTAACCAGTCGCTGTCAGGATTTCTTCTAGAAAAATAGAACTTGTCATCAAAAAACACTGCCCGTATCTCTACTGCATGTTCCTTGCCTGTCTTTCTTCCTGTAGTAACCAGTACCACCTTGAACGTCCCTTCAGAAATATCCACGATACAGGTTCTAGTTATAAAGAATTTAACCGATTGGATTGAAAACTCTGATACCTTCTTCAATAAACTGACTTGACAAGTCCAGTCAATGGCTACGCAAATAGAATGCAACGGAAAACACATCAAAGCAGATGATTTCAAGGGAAAAAAAGTCATTGACAGAGAAGGAATAGAGTATGGTAATGTAAAACACATTCACATCAATACCGACACTCTCGAAGTGGTAGGAATTACAGTTCACAAGGGACTGCACAAGGACCACTTTCTATCCCGTGACTATATCGACAGATTCACTGAAGAATCAGTCTTACTATCTTCTGCACCAATCAGAATCGACTCTCAAGTAGTTGACATTGATGGCCACAAGGTTGGTAAGATCAAGAGACTTCACATGGCAGTTGATACAAACGAACTCGAATCCATCGAAGTCTCTGCAGGTCTAACAGGTTCAAGAATCTTTAGAACTTCGGAAATCTGGGGCGTTGGCGACAAGGTAATACTCAGACAAACAAAAGACCAATACAAAAATCCATAATTCTCTTTTTCATTTTTTATTTTTGTGTATCCCACATTGGTATAATTCTAACTACTAGTATTTTATAACAGACTGATCTCTTGTTTTTTGTTGTACGCAGTAGAAACTGACAGGCTTTCCAAAGTTTATCACAGTGGACTCAGGGCAGTAGATGAAATTTCAATAAAACTAGAAAACGGAGAGATCTTTGGTTTTCTTGGCCCAAATGGTGCAGGAAAAAGTACCACTATAATGATTCTTACAACTCTACTAAAACCAACTTCTGGAAGGGCATTTGTTGCAGGATATGATGTTGTAACACAGGCAAAAAATGTTCGACAAAACATTGGCTATGTCCAGCAAGATTCCACAGTTGATGAATATCTCACAGGTCGTGAAAACTTGGAATTACAGGCCCGACTAAACCACATCCCAAAAAATATCAGAACAAAGAGAATAGATGAAATCCTTGGTATCATTGAACTCTCAGACAGGCAAAATGAGACAGCCGTAACATATTCTGGAGGGATGAGAAAAAGACTAGACATTGGTGGGGGATTGCTCAACATGCCCAAAGTCTTGTTCTTGGACGAGCCAACCTTAGGCCTTGACATCCAGACTAGGTACAAAATCTGGGATTATATAAAAAAAATCCATAATGAATTTGGAATGTCCATCTTTCTTACCACTCACTACATGGAAGAGGCAGACAAGCTCTGCAATAACATATCAATAATTGACAATGGAAAAATCAAGATAACTGGTACTCCAAAGGAATTAAAAAATGCCCTAGGAAACGAGATTGTTGTTTTTGAAATAGACTCTGAAATAAAACTTGACAGATTAGTTTCAGAAATCAAAAAAACCCCCACAGTAAAAGATGTATCAACAAATGGTTCAATCGTGACTGTATTTACAACCAGTGGAGACCAGCTAACCCCACAAATTTTTCAACAGGCAAACAATCTTGAAATAAAAATAGAAAACATTTCCCTTACAAAACCAACACTTGATGATGTATTTCTATCCCACACTGGTCGTGAGCTTCGTGAAGATGATGGAAAATATGACAAGAAAAAAATGCGAGAAAGGATGAGGAGGATTCGAGCAACATGACAATGTTACTAGATTCGTATACCATTTTCTGGAGAGAAATGAAGCGATACAAAAAATCACGTAGTGGAATACTGATACGACTAATCCAGCCTGCAATATGGATCATAGTCATGGGAAATACATTTGCAAGCACAAGGCCACTGATCCAGTCTGTTGGTTTTAGCGGATCTTACATTGAATTCATGGCACCAGGTGTGATAATGCTTACTGCAATATTCACAAGCATCTTTGGTGGTGTCAATACGTTATGGGACAGACGATACGGTTTCATGAATAAAGCTCTAGTCTCTCCGGTATCCAGGTCTTCAATCGCACTAGGAAAAATGCTTGCAATATCCTTGATCTCTACATTACAATCAAGTCTGATTCTAGGAATTGCACTTGCATTGGGTGTGCACATCTCAAACCTGCTTGTAATATTTCCAATTTTACTGACTGTGACTGTATTCTCATTGGGCTTTTCTGGGATATCTGTAATTGTTGCTGCGACGTCAAAGTCTCAAGAGACCTTTTGGGGAGTCATCAACTTTCTTGGAATGCCACTATTCATGCTCAGCCCGGCACTTTTTCCGTTGGAGCTCTTGCCGTCCTGGCTTGCATTTGTTGCACGTCTCAATCCAGTAACATATGCCGTACTACTCATAAGGCAAATGATGACAGGTACGGTCCAACTGGTGCCTGTAGCAATCGAGTTGGCTGTAATATCCGGCTTTGTGGTAATCATGGTTGCCCTTGCAAGTTATGTATTCACAAGAGAAGTCAACAAGCCATTCTAATTTACCAGAATTGACCAAAATTGTAACAATTACTCACTTAGGAGATCTTTTTAGTATCTTGCAATTTGTTCATGTTGAAGACTTACCCAGTTCTAATTGGGATTATGGTACTAGTACTGTCAAGTGCGTTTGTTGGTTATTCTTGGGCTATTCCCTCAAGCCCATCATTTTCTGTACAATGGGGTACATACGGACTGCAAAACACTGGCCAATTTGCATTTCCCCAAGGAGTCTCAGTTGATTCATCAGGAAATGTATACGTAACTGATCTTGGAAATCGAAGAGTAGAGAAATTTGATAACAATGGAAACTTTCTCTTTACTTTTGGAACAAAAGGTAGTGGTGATGGCCAGTTCAATGCACCTGTAGGACTTGCAATAACAAGTGATTCAATCTATGTAGTTGACAATGCACAAAATAATATTCAAAAATTTGATAGTACAGGTAAATTTGTAACAAAGTGGGGCGGACAAGGATCAAACAATGGTCAATTTCTGCTTCCACAAGGTGTAGCAGTAGATCCTAGCGGTGATGTTTATGTTGTTGATACGGGAAACAGCAGAGTAGAAAAGTTTGACAGCTCTGGAAAATTCTTGCTTTCTATTGGACAGAGTGGACTAGGTGATGGCCAATTTCTTTCTCCACGTGCAGTTACTGCAGATTCACAAGGAAGTATCTATGTAGCTGATTCAGGCGGAAATAAAATTGAAAAATTCACAGAAGACGGTGTCTTTTTGAAATCTTTTAGCGGTTCAAGTGGAGCAAATCTCCAGACTCCTCTTGGAATGTCTGTAGATAAATCAGGAAATATCTTTGTGGCAGACAGCGGAAATAACAGAATTGTAGAGCTTGATACTAACGGTCATACTGTCACATCTTGGGGAAGCCAAGGCACAGGTGCTGACTTTTTTGATAATCCTCGTTCCACAGCTGTAGACTCGAACGGAAATGTCTTTGTTGTTGATTCAAACAATAACAGAATCCAAAAATTTGTTCAAGCCCAAGCTGTACCTGTAACTACAACACAGACACAAACTGTCAACCAAACACAAACCACTCCACAGCAGGTAGTAGTCACACAAAATACCACCCAGGCTAATACTGTTAAAATCACGGCTCCTAATGACCACACTCCTCCATCTATTACGGCTCCATCTGACATGACAATTGAGGCAACTGGAATTTTGACACCAGTATCAATTGGCCAAGCTACTGGAACTGATGATAGTGGTATTGCTTCAATCACTAGCAACGCCCCATCAAAATTCCCACTAGGAATTACTATGATAACCTGGACTGCAATTGATAACGGAGGAAACGTGGCAAAAGCTGTTCAAAAGATCACCGTAACTGATACCACAACACCAGTATTGACAGCACCACAATCAGTGACCGTTGAAGCAAAGTCACCTGATCACAATTCTGTGGATATTGGACTTCCAGCTGTAAATGATGCAGTTGGTGTAGAGTCTGTCACTAATGATGCTCCTCCGTATTTTTCAATTGGCAAGACCACAGTAACCTGGAAGGCAATAGACACATCTGGAAATGCTGCAACTGCAACACAGATTGTGACAGTACAGGATACGACCAAGCCAACAATTCATGCCCCTTCTGATATCACACAAGAAGCAACAAGCCCATCTTCAAATGTTGCAAGCCTTGGAAATGCTACAGTTGCTGATAATGGAATAATAAAATCTGTTACAAACGATGCTCCCTCAGTATTTCAAATAGGAAAAACTACAGTAACATGGACTGCCACTGATGGATCAGGAAATTCTGCAACTGCAACACAGATTGTAAATATCGTAGACACCACATCTCCAAAGATTTCTCCACCATCTAATGTCAACTTTGAAGCAACTTCACTTGCTCAAAATACTGTTCCATTAGGAAATGCTACAGTTACTGACAATGGAAACATAAAATCAGTTACAAATAACGCTACACAATTTTTCCCACTAGGAAAGACAACCATACTTTGGGTAGCAACTGATGCATCTGGCAACAAGGCAAATGCAACCCAGATAATTGATGTCATTCATACCATTCCTCCAAAATTAATAATTCCAGCTAATGTCACCTTTGAAGCAACATCGCTCAAAGATAATGCCGTGCCAATTGGTAATGCAACTGCAACCGATATCCAGC
>JANWJG010000050.1 GCA_025449485.1 Nitrosotalea sp.
CTTCTACCGCCGCCACCGCCGCCGAATCTTCGACCGCCGCCGCCGTAACCTCCGCCTGATCGTCCGCCGTAACCGCCGCTGCCTCTATCGTTGTAACTCATCGTCGCACCTCCTTCTGATCGTAAATCCAATGACACTCAATAAAAATGCTCGAAATTTGTTTTTGATGTCAAAAATTTGACTCTTTTTCGATCATTCGCTCATTTCATTATGCTTAATACAGATAGCGCGCCCAATTATTCATGGCAAAAGCCAAAGCAAAACCAAAAGCAAAATCAAAAACAAAGAAGAAATAAAATAATCGGACCTGTAAAAGGTCTTTATCCTTTTTCTAATCTAGTTAATTCACATCCCATATTCATTTTTTTCAAATATAATATAATCAATTTTGAATTGTTAATAGTAAGATAATGGAAGTTATAACATGACATCATCAGGGGACATTGCCAAAAAATCAATCGCGCTCCACGAAAAACTAAAGGGCAAGATACTATTAGGACAAAAATCACGTCAACTTTCCATCAAGGAAATTCAGCTCATATACACACCGGGTGTTGCTGCAGTATCAAAAGAAGTGTTTGATCATCCAGAAAAAAAATTTGTTTTAACATCAAAAAGAAATAATGTTGCAATCGTAACAGACGGAACAAGAATCTTGGGTCTTGGAAACATTGGTCCGTATGCTGCAATGCCAGTGATGGAAGGAAAAACAATTTTGTACAAACAATATTCTGGAATCACTGCATTTCCAATATGTCTTGGAACAACAGACAAGAAAAAAATAATTGAAACAATAATTGCAATAGAGCCTGTATTTGGTGCAATCAATCTAGAAGACATAGAATCACCAAAAGTTTTGGACATTGCAAAAGAATTGCAAAAAAATCTATCAATTCCAGTATTTCATGATGACAGGCACGGTACTGCAGTAGTGGCTCTTGCAGCACTGCTCAATGCACTTGAACTTGTCAAAAAGCCTCTACAATCAATAAAGGTTGTAGTGGCTGGAGCAGGCTCTGCAGGAATAGGCATCACAGAGCTTCTCAGATTTGCAGGATGTAAAAACATGATTGTTGTTGATTCAGCAGGCGCAATTTACAGCGGAAGAAGAAAAAACATGAACTCTTACAAAATGGAAATTGCAAGGAAAACAAATCAAAGAAAGGAAAAAGGCTCACTTGAGGACGTGATGAAAAATGCAGATGTATTCATCGGAGTCTCAGGGATTAGCAATCTTGTTACAGAGAGCATGGTAAAAAGCATGAAAAAAGATTCCATAGTTTTTGCTCTCACAAATCCAGAGCCTGAGATAAATCCCATCTCTGCAAAAAAAGCAGGTGCAAGAATTATTGCCACAGGAAGCTATCAGTTCCACAACAAGGTAAACAATGCCCTAGTCTTTCCATATCTTATGAGGGCAATCCTTGACCATAGGATATCAAAAATTGAGACCAAGATACTATACGATGCAGCAATAGCAATTGCAAATACGACACCAAGAAAACAATTGCATTATGACAACATAATAGCAAATGTTGGAGACAAGAGGCTTCAGCAAAACGTAACCAGGGCATTGAAAAAGTTCTATAAAAAATAGAAGATGGCTACAGTTTACCTTTGCATCTGATCAGTATTCTTTATTACAACCATGTTCTTGGATCTTGATATGGTCATAGCAGGTATTGTAAAACTGGACCAATTCTGCAAATCCATACTGGATATAGACAGAAATGTACGCTCTGTTGCAATATTAAATGGGAAAGGAAAACTGCTCCACAGTGCGGCCCATCGCGGCGTGGTACAACCAAGTTTAGAAAAATGGAATGACACTAGATACATGGAGTGCACATTTGACATTTCAATGGGAGCAAAATTTGATGATCTTTACGGACCGGTAAGATATCATCATTCAGACAAGGATGACTTTATCATGTTTAGTTTCCCGCACCGTAAAAATATAATCATCATTACAAGTACAAAGAAGACTAGCCCAATTGCATTTGCAACAAAGATCGCTCACATGATAAATGATTTCAAAGAATTCTAGTCAGGTTTTATCTTAAAGATCGCTCTAGTTTGATTTTAGTTTCGCCATTGTCTTTTGGATATCATTTAGTGGAACAATCTTTACGGTACTTGTTGTAGATATTCCAACGGTTATGCACATCTGTTCTACATCATGTGCGCTTTTTGCATCCAGGATTATTATCCATTCATGCTCAAGAACTGACATGTAAAAGCCTAGTACTTTTTGTATGTGGAATTTCTTTTGTGTTGCCTTTATCTTCCCTTGAATTTCCAAGAATATTTTTCTGCTATTTTTGTTGTTCAATGGGCACAGATCTGGGCTGTGTACTGCAAAGACTCCAAATAACATAAAGATACTTTATGGGATATTCTAATAAATCTTAAGAAAAGTAAAGAAACGGTGTTTGTGAGATAGTTTTACCACAAGACTTGGAATTTCATCAATATACCAAAGACACGAATTTTTTAAAAATGGTTTAAATCACATGTTACTCAAACAGGTTTATGATAAAACATATCATGATACCATATGACAAATCAGAGTCTGCAAGCCATGCATTCGAATATGCAATTGATCTTGCACAAAAATATAATGCAAGTATCAGTATAGTGACATGTGTTTCAATACAGGTTCCAACAGAACCATATTTTGGAACTGCATACATTGAGACTGCAAAATTATTAAACGAAGACGCAGTAAAATCAATATCAAGTCTAGAGCCCAGACTAAAAGAACTAGATATACAATACAAAACTGACGTATTAGAAACAAGATCAGTTACAGATTCATTAATTACATATGCAGAGTCTCACGGGGTTGACCTAATAGTAATGGGTTCACGAGGTTTTGGAGGGTTCAAGAAATTGCTGCTTGGAAGCGTTGCAAGCGGCGTGTCCCAGCATTCCAAGTGCCCCGTCTTGATTGTAAAATAGAAATCAGCATACCATAACATATCAAGGACAAATTATTTGTGGTTATTTTCTATATCGTGACGCAAATGTATTAGAGGAATCATCCAGGTCTTTTACAAACTGTTGGCGTAAAACATTCCCATATACAACTAGATCTCGTGCCAACATGTCTAGCCGTGATTCTAATTTTGGATTCATCTTTCCGTCTGTAAAATCATCTTTGTCATTAACAGACACGCCATATGGCATGCTCCATCCATAGCATTGTCTAATTGCAGTTCTCATTTGATCCATTGCTGTCAAACCTTTTTCATGAGATGCACAGAGATATCCAAAAGTTTTTCCTGCAAACTCTGCCCAAAAATAATCAAGAAAATTTTTCATTGCACCAGACATTGAACCGTGATAGTCAGGGGTGGAAAGAATCAAGGCGTCTGCCCACAATACATCGTCTTGTGCTTTTTGCATGTCAGGAGTTGTTTTATTTTCAACTGGATCATACAATGGCAATTTAGTTTGTCGAAGATCTAGCAACCGTACCTCGGCACCATATTTTTTTGCAAAATCTAGCGTAATGGATAATGCAGTTGTGCTAGAAGCACTATCACGAAGACTAGAGCCTACACCTAGAACTCGAAATGCCATACACACCCTCTGCTCTAGGGGGATAAATAATAATCTCATGATATAGTACAAGGCCAGATCACTTGGTGTGACCAAGTTTTGCAATCCACAGTCAAGTAATAAGAGTAGATTCCAACATATCCTGTGAGCGTGAATTTAGTTTGAAGTTCTATATAGAATTCAACCCATGCAGAGAATGCAAGGACATAGTCAGAGAATTAAATGAAAGCTTGCCTACAGACGAAGGGTCTAAGAAACTTTTGCGACACATAACATACAACCACACCGAAGTGGTCCAGGCAATAGTTGAAGAGTTTCCAAAGGAAGCAGACAAGGAAAACTTTCCCTGGTTTGGGTAAAATCATTTCTGCCCTACTTTTTGCAAGACTAGTCAGTATCGTAAAAATTTTACCAGTGCAGGCCTAGATTCCATACCATTCTTTTGCAATTGCTCTTACATTATCAATTGATTTACGAAGGTTTTCAGACTGGATTTCATCTCCTGCATTCATGCCCTCATTTAGTATTCCACGTACGTCTGAGAATCCCATAAACTGGAATTCTATCTTGGCAAGAGACAAGGCATGCTCCCAGTGTATCATTGGCTCCTTTGTGTAAAGACCTCCAGATGAGACAAGTATCAGTGCTTTTTTGCCATTCATCAGACCAAAATATTTTCCATCAGCAGCATCCCATGTCTGACCCTTTAGCATGACAGAGTCAAACCATGCCTTTACTGGCGCAGGTGTTGAAAAGTTATGCATTGGAAAAGCAACTACAACTATATCTGCAGATTTTATTTGCCCAGTCATAGCATCCATCTTTGCCATAACTTTTTGTTGCTCAGAAGAAATTTCTTCTTTCAGATAGTTCCTGTGTATGTACACGTTCATGTTTTTTACATCAAACATGTCAGGAACATCAACACAAAGATCGAGAACTTCAATTTCGGAATTTTTTATTTCATTTCTAAAAGCATCCAATAGTTTTTTGCTTGTAGATCGTTCCTCTCTTGGTGTATATTTTACAAGAAGGGTCTTCATGATTTATGATATGAAATAAAATCAATATAAGATGATCGACTTTCAAAGATATGAAATATTTTGAGACTGGTCTATGCCACGCTCTATTGCAGAATAAATCGGAGTTTCCAGTCTGCTCAAAGTCTTTTTCTTGATAAAGCCCACAGTCATTATATCAGCACGAAATATCAAGCTAAGCAGCCAATCAAATCCAACTTTGATCTTCTTTTCGCGTGTTGGCAAGTGTGACCAATAAAATGTTCGCCACAAAAACCATGCGGCAAATCCATGTATTTTTTTTCCGTTGACAAGTGCAACACCAGTGCGCTTGCCAATTGTAGCCATTACGCCTCTGTTGTCATATTGGAATGGTTTCAGGGAATTTTGGTTACCCGTAACATCTGCAATCAGGTTTTCGGAGACCAGCTTGGCCTGTCTTATTGCAATCTGTGCAGTTGTTGGATATACAGCATTAGTTTTGCTGTCAACTAGATGAGCACAGTCTCCCAATGCAAAGATGCTGGGATAGTCCTTTAGTCTCATGTATTGGTCAACAACCAAGCGGCCAGACTGGCCATGTTCGCATTTGAGCGAAGCTACAAGTGGGTCAACTGTAACTCCGCCTGCCCAGATCAATGTGGCACATGGGATTATCGTATTATCACTTAGAAGCACATGATCTTCGCCAGCATCTACTGCCTTGGTATTTGTTATGACTTCGATTCCAGATTTTTTTACGTGATCAAGTGCAAATTTGCCAAGTTCCTCACCAACTTCTGGCAAGATTCCATCTCTTGCAGATACAATTATGGTTTTAATTTTTTCAGCATCAATATTTTTGTAATAGTCTTTTGTTGCATCTTGCAGAAAATGGTGTATCTCTGTTGCAATCTCCACACCTGCAAACCCTCCACCCACTATAACAAATCTTAAGAGTTGTTCTTGGAGAATGTTATCTCTTTCTTGGTCTGCACACTCTAGAACGCTGATTATATGATTCCTGATTGCTATTGCGTCCTCTAGTGTCTTGATTGTAAATGCAAATTCTTGGATGTTCATATTTCCAAAAAAGTTATCCTTGCTGCCAAGTGCAAGAACAAGATAATCATATTCTAGTACGGTTTCTTTTTGATCAAATATTCTAATTACAGAGACATTCTTGCTGTCTACATTAATTGAAAGAATCCTTGAATGACAAAAGTTTGCAGTCTTGCAAAAAGATCTTATCGGATTTGTGATGTCACTTGCATGAAGCATCCCAGACGAAACTTCAGGAAGCATTGGAGTAAACAGGAAAAAGTTATCCTGGCTTACCAGAGTGATTTCAACATCGTTTCCTTTGAATTGCTTTTGTATTTCACGCAGTACATTGCTTCCAGCAAATCCCCCTCCAAGTATGAGAATCTTGGTTTTTGTAGGATTTGTTGTGCTGAGTTTTCGTATCATCTCAATCTATCTGATAACTTCCAGTAAAAAGATAAAAGGAAAGCGTATCATGTATATGAAATTCATTGCTAATGCATCAATAAACCAGTAGCTTCTTTGGTATGAACAAACCTGTAGAAAATATTTGCGTACCAAAAGATGAGGTAATTTGTGCCCAGTTTGTTCATTAAAAATAATGTGGATCTAATATAATATCAAACCAATATCGGATCTAGTGTTAGACAAAACCCAGGAACTTCATACCAAGTATAGTACCCGAATCAGTGCCATAGTAGTTGACGATAACAAGGAGCTACGTGACCTCTTCGTAGAGATACTTGAGATTCGAGGAATCAGGGTGATCGGAACAGGTGCAGACGGAGAAGAGGCAGTTTGGCTATACCAGGTACACCAACCAGACATTGTCTTTTTGGATGCAAAAATGCCAGGCCATGATGGATTTTACGCATTAAGCAAGATTAGAGAGTTTGATCCGCATGCAAAGATAGTTTTGGTCACAGGTTCAAACCAGGAAAAGGCAATGCTGGACAATTGCAGGGCAAACATCATAGTTGAAAAACCAGTCGACATTGAAGAGATAATGACCATAGCATACCAGTTGACTGGAAAAAGTCTGGAAAGTATCCAGTAAAGATTTTAGATTTTCAAAAACAAGTGTCTGCGCTCAAATCATGGTCAAAAATTAATTTTAACACTTGATGAAATTCTTTAGACATCTGGCATATGCAAGGCAAAACAATATCATCATACCATGATTACATGTCCAAATTGCGAAACTATCCACCTAGCAGAATCTATGCCGGTTTGCCTAGATTGTGGCATTGCAATAGAATAGGCAAAATCAAACTAATGCATGAGAATTTATTATTCCATGCCAAGGGTTACCTATGAACAAAGATAGAGGCATTTGCAAGGGACTGTGCAAAGAGTACAAGATTAGAAAACCAAGGGATGGTACTAGTCGCTACTTGTCAGGCCAAGTGCGATGCCAAATCTGTGGAGTCTTTATGGCAAGAGATGCATGTCGTGGCAAGGAAGACACACCTGTAACTGATGATACTGTTGATTTGTATTGTAACTGTTGCAACTGCATGGTAAGATCAAGGCCAAGAAACAAGCCTGGCACCAAGTCCAGCAAAAAGACACCTCAAGAAGAATACGATGAACTAAAAGAATTAAAGAAAAAATATTAAAAATTTAGATGTTGCAGAGATGTACATTTCCGCTCTGGCGTAGGCTTTCTAGATTCAGCAGTGCATCATGATAACTTGCCCTATTTGCGATATCATGTTCCATCTTGTTGATTCCATATAGTCCGCCTGTAGCATCATGCATTCGCGATGGATGGATTGCATGCAACAACTGGTGAACAAGGACTATTGTAACCATTCTTCTGTTGTTCCTAGTATCGTCCTGGAATACATCATGAACGTATATCTTGTATGACGGTTGACTGGGCAGATCTCTTATCAGATTGATATCACCTGATGCATTTCCGTTATTTTGTATTTTTACTCCAAAAGTTTTGCTTGCAAAAAACTTGGCACAGTCAGAAAAGTTTCGGTCATCAGGTTTTTCATCATGATATTCTATTATCACATTTTGTGCATCCTTCAAGCAGTCAGACAACCAATAGGTGGCATCTTCTGCAGCAGGTGTCACAAGCACACTTACTTTTTCCACATTAGACCCTACAGCAGAATTTGCATCTACAGGCATCTCCTTTACAATATCTGGCGATATTGGTTCAGGGTCATTTTGGATAAAATCAGCTTTTACATATTCCACATTTTGCAGCATGGCACACTTGTGCTTTTGTGGCAAGAGGTGATCTTTGCAATAGACATATCCACACAACTTGCATGACTTGCTCAGAGAGTCATCCACTTTGAGACCATCATATGTACAATATTTGTCCGTAATTCCATGACATCATTCATTTAAAATAAAGTTGGGTGTTTTTGGATTTGACTAAAAGGTATACGACATCTGAGTGTCAAGTCTTACGGTATCATTCAAAACTTGATTATTTCAGAGTGGTTTTTATCAGGTACCGTAACTAGTGCCACATTTTTGCCAAAATTCTTTTCATTGATTGATCCAAAAAACTTTCCCCATACAACTTATCAACGATAGAAAGCAAGATTTGGACATTGTTGGGGATTGGTAAAGGTACATGGAAATATCAAAAAGGCCATTTTGTAAACATACTGGTGATATCTGCAATACTTGGAATAGGCACTGTTTTTCTTTTTGGACAGTCATTTGCCCAAACTACAGCGGCACCAGACCAGCCCACAGGGTTTACAGCAGTTGCAATATCTCCCACAAGCATAAACCTCAACTGGAGTCCACCGCAAAACAATGGAGGATCTCCAATCACCGGATATGAAATCGATTACAGGGTTTCTCCAAATACATCATACTCTACTGTTGCCACACTAAACAATGTAACAACATACACTCATTCTAATTTGATTACAGGTAAGACGTACATTTACAGAGTTTCTGCCATCAATGCAATCGGTGTTGGGAGTCCATCGCCAGAAGCCGTGGCCACACCAAATAGCAATTCTGCACCACCAAAAAATATTGCACCAAACCCACCACAAAATCTTGTAGCGTCACCATATTCATCAACCCCGATAAATCTCTCATGGGGTGCACCAGCATCCAATGGCGGGCCAGCAGTATCAGGATACAAGATAGATTATAGTCTAGATTCTGGAAACTTTACAAATTTGATTTCAAACTCTGGTAGTTCATTTACTGCATATTCCAATACCGGACTGCTAGTAGGCCACACGTACACCTATAGAGTTTTTGCGATAAATTCTATTGGCACTGGCAATTCATCAAATATTGCAACTACAACACTGACACAGGTGCTCACCACCCCTGGTTCGCCAACACTTTCTGCAAACCCTTCTTCTGCTACAAGTGTTAGTCTATCATGGATTCCACCCTCAAATGATGGCGGTTCTGCAATTACAGGATACAAGATAGAATATGCAAACAATACATCTTCGTATATAGTACTTGTTGCAAACACTGGCAACTCACAAACTGGATATATTCACAGCGGGCTTGTTACAGGTACAAGTTATTCATATCGTGTTACTGCCATCAATTCCATCGGAGTTGGAAACCCATCAAATGTTGTAACGGTACAACCTCAAGAGACAAAGACTCCAACGGTTACAATAGCCATTGCAATATCTCCAACCAGTGCAAAAATATCATGGATAGGACCATCACAGACATACGGTCAGGTTGTCAACGGATACAAAATTGATCAAGTGATAAACGGAAACTTTCTCCCAGTGGATGATACTGCAAGCAGTGTTACAAGCTATACAATTCCAAACCTTACAACAGGCAAGACATACACCTTTGCTGTAACTGCATTATTGTCTGGAGGATCCCAGACCAATCCATCTCCTCTTGTTTCCATCACACCCACAAGTACATCAACTGCACCAGGCACATCTGACCAACCACCACAAGCACCAGAACCGCCACAAAATCAAGCATTGCCCGATCCACCAACAGGTGTCAATGCAACAATAATTGCCCAGAATACAGTCCAGATATCATGGATTTTACCATCAAACAATGGAAAACTCCCCGTTACAGGATTCAAAATTGAATCAAAGACAGGAACAGATGGCACATGGTATATCATCACATCAAACACAGGGGTTCAAACATCATTTATCAAATCAGGCCTTCAGACAGGTACAATATACTATTATAGAATATCTTCCATCAGCAACGTTGGTACCAGCATTCCTTCAGCCCAAGTCTTTGTCACCACCCCATCAGATCCGGGTCAGACACCAGTACAATCTCCTCCGCCTGTCCAGCAACACTCCCAGGGAATGATTCCTGTTCTTAATACCACTTCAACTATCAGTTATGACATCACTGGAGGCCAGATACTGGGCATTGGAGTAAACCCTGAAACGTTTTCCCTGAACATCAATCTAAAGTCTGATAGTGCAGGAACGCTATCTGTCCAGATTCCAAGGGACATGATGGATGCAAAGAAGATAGACGGTACAGATGACGTGTATATCGTTACAAATGACAAGAGTGTTGCCCAGTTTAGCGAAACCAAGGATCCAACATATAGAACACTTGTAATTTCATTTCCTGCAAATACAGTCCATATAGCAGTCTACGGTACAACAGCAGTACCGGAATTTCCAATTACGCTTGTCGTCTTTATCATGGCATTTATTCCAGTAATCATATTCTCAAGAAGAATTGTCCAGTATTAGGTACAATCTTTATTTCTCCAGTACATTATCTGTTTAAGGCAATCGCAGAAATCTTTTTTCACATTTTGGACAGTATGGGAATGATTTCATGAAAAAATTCTACGTAAGACTTATCAACTGTACCGGACGAGTATCAATCATGCCACGAAAAGAATACAAGACAATAACAGTCAAAGTCGGCGCTTTTGAGCAGTTTGCAAAAGCAATGAAAAAGGCAAAGCAAGAAGATCCAACACTTGACAATAGTTTGTTTTTAATGCAACTTGTAAGCAAGAGCCACAAGAAGCGAAATCGCTCATAGCATACAACACTTAGGCACCAGTCAGAAACGATTTTTTAGATTATAGATATGGTGTTAATTTTTTGTCGTAATACCCACTGATTCATTCAGGGACATGGTAAGATGTCTTGGTGCAGTATAGTTTGCAGCAGTAGAGTTTGTGGCGCCATGTGTACCAGGTGAGCATTCTCCCCTAAGATAGCTCCACTCTTCACATTGAGAACCATCAGGAAATGTGCAGATGCCTGTTTGACCAGCAGAGGTTGTCTGGATATTCAATTTTCCACCATGGCTTACACAGTAAACTGATGCAGGGTTTGCAATTGTACTAGAGTTGCCGGATGTATTTGTAACAGGAGGTGTTGTGATTTTGTTCCATGTTTTAGAGAGTTCCACAGATACATCAAATCCAGCCAAGGTACCACTAAGTAATGAGATTGTCTCTTTTTTTGCAACAATGTCAAATGAGAGCCTTGCAGTATCACCTACATTGAGTAGGCCATTATTTCCAGCATCGGTAACAGTTGAGAGAAGACAAATCGGCATTGATGAATCACAGTTAGTACTTGGGGCAATTGAGACATGAATCATTGCTCGTCCCACAGGAGACTGGAGTATTATTGTACCCTTGTCTCCATTTATGATTGTCCACATTACAACACCCTTAAAGTTACTATTTTCAGATACCATACCTTTTGTAGAAACATTTACAGAATTTGAAGTGGTTTGTGCATATACGATATGTGTAAACGGAAATATACTTACACCAAGGATCAAGAGTACCATAAGACCACCAAGCAGTTTTGATGTCAACGTTTTATATTCAATAATCTAGTCTAAAAACCTATAGTAATGAAGTCATGTAGGCTTCATCAGGATCTTCCCAAACAAGTTTCCCTTTAGCATTTTTGTGTGGGCCTCTACTGCATTTTCAAAAGTGTAGATAGAGTCAACAATTGATTTTATCTTGCCCTTTGACATCCAAAATATTCCGGATTCAAGTTCAGCGCGTGTCCCTTGTGTAGAACCCAAGATGTTAGTGCCTTTGAAAAATATGTGTCTTAGATCCGAAGTTACATCATATCCTGTTGTGGCACCAGTTGTAACAAGAGTTGCACCATATTTTAGCAACGCAAGCTCCTTGTTCCAGTGTGATCCTCCAATATGCTCAAAGATTACATCAATTCCCGGACTAGAGTTCTTCTTTTTTGCCAAGTCCTTTGATATTGCAAAGACTTGCTTGTTCCAATCTTCTTGTCTGTGGTCTACTGCATAGTCTGCACCAAGTTTGAGACATTCTTCTAATTTACTTTGGTTTGCAGTTGTGATTACATCACAACCATAGAGCTTTGCAATCTGAATTCCAAATGTTCCCATCCCAGAGCCTCCACCCATGACAAGTACAGTTTGTCCGGGTTTGATTTTTGCCCTGCCCACAAGCATGTGCCATGATGTTGTCATTGTCATAGAAGCAGCAGCCGCATCTTCATATGATACACCGTCAGGAATTTTTACAACATTCACTTCAGGAAGATGAGCATATTCACAATATCCACCCCACAGAGGACCTGTTTGAAAACCCCAGATTTTTCTAAACCTGCAATCATATTCACGACCTTCAGTGCATGCAACACAGACCCTACAGGACAGGTTTCCATGTGAGACAACCCTGTCTCCCACCTTGATGGTATGGACATCTTCTCCTATAGCAGTGACTTGGCCTGCTGCATCAGTTCCTGAAATATGTGGCATTGGTATCTGGATTGGTTTTCCTCGCATTGCCCAGATATCATCGTGGTTTAGTCCTGCAACGACTACCTTGAAGACAACTTCGTTTGGCTTAGGCTTGGGTTCTGGAATATCAATTATTTTTAGGATTTTTTTATAATCATCATCAGGTGCATATTGTTCATAGGATAGTGCTTTCACAAATTATCTGAAATACATTGACAATATTAAGAAAATGGTTTTGGAAAAAAGTTACCTGTATTCGTCGCCACAGTCACCTATTGCCACAAAGAGATCTTTTGATTTTGACGTGACTGACTTTATTTTTTCATTGTCCTCTTTGTCCAAGTGTAATGAAAACACTTGCAGATTGTCAGATATATTATCAGAGATTCCAAGTCGTGCCCCAATTATTACACCTGCAACAGCAGGCTTGTCCAATATGTATCGGGTAGCAACATTTGCAATACTGGAATCATGTTTTGTTGCAATGGTATCCAGTACTGACAAGAGTTCTTGAAATAGTTTCCAGCCGCCCCATGCATCAATCATGTTCTTGTATTTTTGCAAGCTAAACGTGTTTATCTCAGATCGTACAGGTTCAGCCTTTCCCAGATATTTTTTGGATAAAAATCCCCCACAGAGTGTGCCATATGTGAGAAGCTGCATTTTATTTTTCTTGCAAAATGGAACCATCTTGACTTGCGGGCGTTGGTCTATTATTGAATACTGGACTTGGTTTGATACAGGATGGAATCCTTGGTCTACCATGATTTCTATTGTATCAGTATCAAAGTTTGTCAGCCCAAGGTGTCTAATTTTTCCCTCATCGCAAAGCTTTGTCAGATGATGTAATGCGTCAATGTATCGCGTATCGTTATAGTCCCACCAGTGAAACTGGAGTACATCTATTGATTTTACATTCATTTTCTTGATTGATTGTTCGATGTAATGCTCAACTATTTGTCTAGTCATCGGTCCAGGATTTGGGACAAATTTTGTTAGTGCCTGGACTTTATTTGTCTCATCTGCACCCCTTTGTTTTTCAAGTAGTTTCCTAAATTCTCCAAGATATTCTTCTGCAGGACCATAAATGTCTGCCATGTCCCACGTAGTAAGACCAGAATCATGATACGCAAACATTTCAGATATTGCAGATTCTGGGTCAATATCACCATGGCCTCCAGCTACTTGCCACATGCCGTTTAGAATTTTGCATATTTTTAGATCAGATGTCAATTGACAAGTTTTGTCATCCAAGTCCATGAGTGTTTTAAAAAAATACTTGCCTATTTGATAATCTTTCTAGCAAGAACCAGACATGAAATCCAACAGATAGAGAAATCAATTAATTACAAAAAACAATCAAAAGACATGAAGATGAGTCTAGTTTCTTGTATTAGTAAAAAATCAAGATATACAATTCCTCTTGTATTGTTTCTTGTTTCTGTGTTGGTGTATTCGTACAACTTGGAAGGGCAACCAAGACATGGAGACGAGATAAACTATCTTGGGTGGGCTGGAAATTATATCCATTTGATAAACAGTGGCGACCTTGCAAATTCGTGCTTGGTATCAATAGACAATTGTAATTTGCTATACCACATACCTGCACATGGTGCAACGTACAGTCCGCTTCGCATGATATTGATTGGCGTTCCCCTAAGCCTTGAGCACCAAGACACTGGGGACTATTACGACTGGTCTTGCTATTGGTTTACTTGCTATAACTTTCACAATGCACCAACCATACAACAGATGGCCGCAGGACGCGCACTCTCACCAGTCTTTGGGGCACTTGCAGTAGTGGTTGCATTTCTCATTGGAAAAATCCTCTTTAACAGAAATGTAGGAATAATTTTTTCGATTCTTTTCATGTTTTACAACCTGTGGGTGTGGTACAGTAGGACAATAATGACTGAAGTTCACTATGTCTTTTTTAGCATGCTTGCTCTGTTGCTCTTGCTTTATTCTTTTAGGACAGGGCATTTGAGAATAAAATATCTTGTTGTAAGTGGCATTGCGTTTGGATGCGCGTTTACCTCAAAGCTACTATCAGTTGAATTTTCAATTTTATTTGCCAGTATAATTTTATTTTACGGCCTGTCTCAAAGACTGCCAGTTGACAAAAGACATGTTTTAAAAACAAGTCTAATAATTGGCGCATTTTTCTTGATTGCAATACTTGGCTTTTTGCTAACAGAGCCAGGGTTTTACAAAAATCCAATTCACCAGATTGTATCAATCAAGTCAGACATGGACAATTACAATAGAGATGTTTGGTTTATTGCATATCCTACAATACAAGGACTAGAGCCGACTCGAATGCTCTCGCTTTTCCATTATACTTTATTCCCTAGTCCCATAGAGCACACAATACCTGGTGCATATCCCAACTCTACTTTCAAGCTTGGATGGAACAGTCCACCTACTAATTCTAGCATACCATTGACTGTATTTTTCTTTGTGGGAATTGGGTATATCATAAACAAAATACGAAAACTCAAAGACTGTATCCCAGAAGCACTTGTCTTGATTTGGTTTGTCAGTACATTTTTCACTACACTGATGATTGCAAGAGATCTTTCACTTGAAAGATACATGTTGCCATTTTTAATCTCAATCATAATTATTGCATCATATGGATTTTGGAGTTTTACAAGACATATTACAAGTAAAAAAATACAAATTTCTTTTATTACATGTGCACTATTTGCTCATGCTGTCACATCCATGTCATACTGGCAAAAGATCTATTTTTCCCCAGGGACATTTTGGACAAACCCATTGCCATATGGAACACTCCAAGAATCTCTTGCAAATCCATTTACGCTAATTGTAAATGCCATATTTGTGGCATTTTTTGCATGCATGATTTTGATTTGGTCTAAAAATAAGACCAAAGTTGCTGCATAGGCTTTGGGATTACTCAGAATCACAGTCTTCTAGTCTATTTTTGTTATAGTACAGTTTGTTGTCCTCGATTTTTACAACAGAGCCTATTGCAAAACACATCTCGCTTCTTTTTCCGTTTGTATCAATTGTTATAATAGATGAGACATCCTCGCATGGCACAGACACCAAGAGAATTGTATCCTTTTGGTCATTTTGTGCCTCAACCCAGCATGCGTTTGGCAGTATAGTCTTGCATTCTATGAAATTTGGCAGTGATATGTCTACTGACATGAAAAAATTGATTCGTTGCCATCTATTATAGATTATTCAAGCTGTATGTTTTTGCTTGACAAAGAAGAGTTTGAAAATACGATACCAATAGGCCAACAGTAGAATTGAAATATTTAGATTACAAACTATACTAGTTGAAAAAACCTATCCTTTCAATAGCAATAGGAGGATGTTTTGTTGCAGTTACAATATTTTTGGTGTCAAGTTTTCTGCCAATAATTCCCACTTCTGCAAAATATAGCATCTCAGTTGATCCAGTAATCGTAAAAGACGAAATGGGAACTGAGACTCATGTTGCCATAAAAAATACTGGTACTGATTCTCTGACAAATGTTGTGATATATTATGGAGGTACTGCAAAACCAGACACTATTCCAGTATTGAACCCCGGAGAAAAGATCTCAGTTTCACCTCCAGAGGGAAGTGAGCTTGACAAAGTGTACATAACAACAGACCAAGGAATCAACGTGACAAAAGAATATCGTTCCCCCACAAGTGCAAACTTTGTTGGAAACTCGGGTTACGGCGGATAAGTTTTAAGAATCAGAATATTTCTTTGCAAGTTTTATAATTTTTGTAGCAATCTTTTCTGCATCAGAATTTGGAAGGACTGCACATAAAATTATGCCATACCTTCCAAGTGGGGCAGTGATTCGTTTTGCTTTTTCATATTTTGCCATTGCATAAAGCGGCTCGCCAAGTGTCCTATGGGAACGTCTAGTAACCCATCTCAATGAGGCATCGGCTAGAGATTTTTCTATCTCTTCTTTTGTTTGCAGGCTTTTGATACCTTCTCGTTCTTTGAAACCATAGTCTGCCCTGTATGAGACGGCAACAAGTGTAATTTTTTCATTTGACTTCATTATTTCATCGCAGATCTTTTCAAGATTCATGTTTTTTGCCCGAGAGCATGTCTCCTTTGTCGTAGCATTTGTCCGCCGAATCAAATAATGCAATTGATCTATTTACTAGTTTAGGAGCATTTGTACGATCGTCGTTTGCCTTGTCAATCAAGGACTGGCCAAAGTTTCGTAGTGCGTTTGCCTTGTTGTACCAAGCATTTACATATTTTGGATCAAGTTCAATTGCCTTGTCATAGCATGCAATGGATTCCTCAAATCGTTCCAGTCTTGACAAGACAATTCCTTTGTTGTTCCAGGCACTGACATGATTGGGATCTAGCTCTAGTGCCTTGTCATATGCAATTAATGCATCTTCATGGTTTCCGTCCTTTGCATTTTCATTACCTGTACCATACCATGAATTGTGGTCA
>JANWJG010000051.1 GCA_025449485.1 Nitrosotalea sp.
TGTAATAGTTTAAAATTTTTTTATGAAAGCTTTTATGATGCGATGACGTAATTGAACCATGAAAAAGAGTGGGGATGTGTATCAACTTATTTATGAATCAAATCTGGACAGCAAGCTAGAACAGATTTTAATTGGATTGGTAAAAGATAATCCTTCTCCGAAGATCGAAGCAATAATCCGGAAATTCCTTCTGTATGTTCAACATTCTACAGAAAATTTCTGGACTACATATTATAGTGCAAAAACATACGAAGAAAAACTTGATTGTTACTATCAATATTCTAAAAACCAATGTCTTGCAACCGAGGTGCTAGTAAGAGATCTCGGTTCATTATCTTCTGATGATGAGATAAAAGAAAATCTGGATACGCTAGTAAAAGAGAGTTTTACATTCTAGGTTAGAGAAGATTCTGCCTTTGGTCTGGTTTCTTTAAATTTCGCTATCTTGGTGCCTTCCTCGTTTACTACCTGATCAATGCTGATCAGCCTTTCCCGCAGGTTGGTGATCATTACAGCAACATCGTCTGCTTCTTTCTCAACCTCTCCTCTTTTCTGTTGTAAAGTCTTGATGCCTTGCTTTTCCTCTTCTATGTATTGACCTACTTTGACAAGTTTCTCCTTTAGATTCTTGATATCTACTGATTCATCTTCGATATTTTTTTCTAGGTTAGTTCGCTTGTCTTTAAGGTCCTTAATCATTAAACCAACATAGTCTATAGCTTCTTCTAGCTTGGTCCTCTTGTCCATCAGTGCCTTGATTCCTATATCCTCGCTTGACGTGCTCATACGAGTTTGTTGAATAGGTTCCGGTATTTTTACTTGTTCTGAAGGGCGAAAACGGGATTCTTCCATGACTTCGGATGCCTTTGCATCCCCCATCTCTGGCTCGTATTGAAAAACCTTGCCTGATTGGTCTGCAATCTTATTCTCAGGTCCTGAAGAAACAGATCCCAATTCATCTTTTTTCTTTCGGAATTTGTCAAACATATCGCTTGGTTATTGTTATTTTTAATATATAAAAAGTTAGTAAATGAAAACAGATCCCAATCTGGTTAGATCCTGTTGAACAACTTGGATCAAAATGACTGCTAATAGGATTGAGATATATTTAGAGACCTGAATCCTTGGTTCGAGTTGAAGAACAAAGTAAACTTGCTTCCAATAGTGGAAGATATCATTGGATTGGATCAAATGATGCGGTTTGCTGCAATAATAGACCTAAAGGGAAACATATCTGAGGCAATAATGAAGGAAGGCAAGACTTCGCTAAAATCTCAAAAGGAAGAAGAGCATTTCTGCAAACAAGTAGCAATGAGGAGAAAAATCAGACAAGAGTTTGACAAGAGCCTTGGACCGGTAAATTATGTACATATTGAGCGTCAAAAGATTACTCAAATTGTAGTCTATCCAAAACGCAAGACTGTATACGTTACAATGGAGCCAAATATGGACATAAAGCGAAAGTTGGAAATTGTAGAATTAATCAAAAAGAGAACTGCTAAATTATAAAAAATTAAGGAGAATAAAATTTCTCCAGATAACTAGATTTACTCTGTTGCTGGCTGAGGGGTCCCTTCGCCTACATAAGCAGTAGCAAAGCGTCCGCCTACCTGTGTAATCTTTATTTTTGCGTTCTGACCTACTTGCCCGCCTTTGACGAATATAACAAAACCTTCAACTCTTGCAATACCGTCTCCTTTTCTGCTGATCTCGGTTATGGATACGTCATATTCCTTGCCAGTTTCTACTGGTTTGGGTCTATTATCCTCAAATCTTCGACCTCCGCCGAATCTTCGACCGCTTCCATATCGGCTATCTCTGCCGTATTCTCGGCTTGGGCTTTCACCAAAACCACTGTCGTTAAAGCTCACCGTTGCACCTCCTTCTTAGCCAATTATTTTTTTTACCATATAAAATCCCCACTTGATTTTCTTCCCCCGCTTCCAAATAACTCAAAAATTGGCTGTTCCAAGGCCTGAAACAGCCGTTCCGCTATGCGTTCCGCTGTGGAATTTCATGATGTCCCTGATAACACATCGGTTCCATAATATCTCCATGTCAAAACAACAATACAGGTCCGAAATGGGCATCATAGCAGATATCCTTGGAGTAACCATGGATGGAGGAACACAAGGCGTGATTGTCTCAGCAATATCCAGAAGAGCAAACCTATCACATTATGCTGTGCTTGAAAAATGCCAGAAATTGATAGACGCAGGATTAGTAGAGTCAATGAAAGCCGAGAGAAACAGGCTCTTCAGAGTCACTGAGAAGGGAATAAGATTCTTCCAAGAATTCCAAAGATTCCAGGGTGTAATGCAAGGCCTTAATCTCAGGTATTAGATATGCCGCAGGAATACCAGATAGTTAAGGTACAGGAAGCGTTACCGGAAGGAATGATTTTTGTAAGGATCAATTGTATCCTCACAACAATGGTCCGGGCTCCAGTTGTAGCTGTATGCTTTCTTTTGCTTACATTCTCATCCTTTGTCCAATATGCTATAGGTAGTCCTAAAGTTCTTGATTTTACAATTTATGCAGACGGTACAACACATGTTTTTTATCAAACTGATGTAGATCCACAATCGCCAGATTTCATTATGAATGCATATGGGAGCAGCATTGACAATCTTGTAGTACAAGACGAAAATGGAACCTTGCTTTCAAGTAAGGTAGACACAAATGCTGTAACCGTGGCAACTTTGGGAGCTTCTACAATCAAGGTAGATTATGATACTCCTGATTTGATATCGAAAAACGGAAAGACCTGGACTTTTCATGTAAATTCTCCTGTTGACTATTCAATACTTTTACCAAAAAATACTGTAATTGTTGGAATGAGTGCATCTCCATTAAACATGCAAATAGTTGATAACCAGTCACTCATATCATTACCTAGTGGTACATCCGACATCAGCTACGTCTTTGGCGTTTTGGGTACCAGTCAAACTGCTACTTTGGCAATTCAAAAAGCTCAAGATTTTATCAATACTTTGAATTCTACTGGTGTAAAAACTCCTATGGCTTTAGCAAAACTTGCAGAAGCTAGATCTGATTTTGATCAAGGAAAATATTCTGATGCAGAATCTCTCGCAAATTCTGCAAAGAATATTGCTCTACAAGAGCAAGCTGCAATTTCAAACTCATCCACAAACTCATCTGGCAACCACCCACCAACTAATTCCTTTGATAGCATGTCCGTCTATCTTTTAAGTGGAAGTGTTATCGCAGCAGCAGTCGCTGGAATCATAATCATGAAAAAAACAAGAGCGCAGAAGATCATCGTTCCTAGTGAGATCCCGAAAAACGATGGTTATGTTCCTCCAGAAAAAGAGACAATTTACAGACTCAAGCCAGATCTACGTCAAGATGACAAGGAGATTATAGCATTCATCTCTGAAAAAGGGGGTCAAGTATACGAAAGTGAATTGCGCAAGAAATTCTTGATGCCACGAACAACAATGTGGCGTGCTGTCAAACGACTTGAAAGAGAAGATGTTGTTGAAATAGAAAAGGTTGACCAGCAAAACCTCATTAGACTGAAGAAAATGGAGGATCAGAATTGAAGAGCTTGACAATTCTTGTTGCAGCACTGGTTGTAACATTAGTCCTGAATGGCCCAATCCAGTCCTATGCAGATCCTCAACTGGACACATTAGTGAATATTGCTACACAGGCAAGAAGCAATCTAAATATCAGCATATCTCAAATTCCGAATGCTTCAAGCGAAATCATTTCATTATACAAACAAGGGTCTGATGAGACAGATGCTCTTACTGCAGCAGTGAGTGCACAAAATGTAACATCTGCCAAGCAACACTTTCTCGCAGCAATGAATTTCTTCAAGACCACAAATGATAAAATAAATTCTCTTAATGCAACAGAAACAAATGATAAACAGCGTATAGATATAATGCAGTTACAAAGCGAGATTACACGACTAGAAAAAATTGCCGAGACACTTCAAACTATAGCAATAACTAATCATGTCGATTTTAATTTTACACAATTTAACACATCACTTATGGAAGCAAAACAAGATCTTGATGCAGGTAAGATTAATGAAGCATCTCAATCACTTGATACAGCAAACCAATTGATCACTGATGCTCATCATGCTATTTCAGAAGCCGCACAACAGAGAACCACTGATAGGGCCAAAGATTTTACAGAGAAGCAAATTGAAAGATTTGGTAAAATAAGCGATCTAAACACAACCCAAAATGTACCTACATTAGGTTCAAATGTTACAACATCTACAACTGGCTCTAATCAAACATCTGTAGAAAATCCTGGAGAAATGGTTGCAAAATTGCGAAAACTTGTCTCAGAGGGTAAGGTTGATGAGGCTTTGAAAGTAATCAAATCACTGGATGCATATCAAAAAGAAACAGCAAAAAATAATGATAATCAGGTAGGATCACAGTCACAAACTAGTGCTAATATACAAAATGATACTGAGACAAATCCTGTTCCATCTACAAATCCATCAAATGTAACGACAACAAATTCACCAATTACAAATCCATCAAATGTCACAACAACTAGTCACATCAAAACAGATTCCTCGAATAACCAAAATTCTACCCAGTCACACGAAGACAAGAAAATAGAACACCCAAATTCATTCCATGATAAAAATTCAAATTTTTCATCTACAACTCTATCAAATGTAACAGCTGCAAATCTCCCAATTACCAATAAATCAAATACCACGAAATCTAATCCTGTCAAAACAAATTCATTCCATGATAAAAATTCAAATTTTTCATCTACGAATCCATCGAATATAACAACAAATCCCACGATTACAAATCCATCAAATGTCACAACAACTAGTCACATCAAAACAGATTCCTCAAATAACGAAAATTCTGCTCAACCAAACAAAGACAAAAAAGTAGACCAAACAAATTCACTTCATAACAATAATTTCAATCAACAGCAAGACAACAACAAAACAGGGTTTCCGGTGATATCACAAGGAAGTTTTGATTCAGAACAACAAAATAAAACACACGATAAAGGCCATGAAAAAATTCAAGTAAAACAAAAGAAAGGAAAACAAAATCACGATTAATTCTTAATCTAAATACGACAATATCAAGACAGGCCCGGATCTTTTGATATTTATCTGTCTATGGACCAAAAAATAAGAGCCAATTGCTAATTCAGGGCAATGACCGCATTACATAAAATTCATATAGATTTTTACTAGACCGAAAAGGAGATGGCTTCAAAACAAATTTCTGTAGGCGTGGGGATACCGATGATAATAGCTGGTGTTATACTCGCTTTCATTTTGGCACCTATACAAGCAGATCTCAAAGATACGGTGGAATTTGTAGGAAGTCTTATTGGAATTCTAGGCGTAATAATATTCATAGCAGGATTCCTTTCAAGAAAAGTAAATCCGATTACGTCTTAAACCGTCATAATTCCTGTTACAAGAAGATATTCAATAGAACCAAAGAAGGTTTGATCATCAATTTCTCCTGAGGACCATAGTTGTACATCTTTCTTTACCCATTGAGGAACTTTTACTGAACTTTCTGATGAAGTTGGTATGTGATCAATTTGTCCAGATGACCATAATTGCATGTATTTGTGTAACTGATCAACAGATGCTGAAGAATTATCTTGCGTGGAAGAAAGTTCTGGTGTTGGAGGAATCTGGATTAATCCCTGTTTTATGATATATTTTACAGCCAGAGCAAAATCTGATTTATCCAATATTCCTTCTGACCACCAAATTGAATTTTTCATTATCCAGCTTGGTAGAACTGTAACTGTGCTAGTAAATTTCTGAACTGTCCCCTGATTCTTATCAACTACGTAAATGTTGTTTAAAGCATCTATTGTAAGTCCTGCTGGGGCATCAACCTCATCATCTCCATCAACGGAGGATCCCCAACCAAGAATGAAGTTCCCATTAGAATCAAACTTCTGTATTCTATGAGCTCCCGGGTCTGCTACATAGACGTAATCCTTGGCATCTACTGCAATGGCAGCTGGCTGGTTAAACCTACCATCCTCTGTTCCATTAGAGCCGTAAAAATTTATGAAATTCCCTATACTGGAATATTCCAGAATCTTATTGTTGGTTGAGATTACGTAAAAGTTATTCTTGGAATCAAATGTTATGGCCTTAAAACCGTCCCCGCCTATTTTTTGTCCTTCTGTTAATACTGGACTAATTTGATCTTTATAGCTGCCAAGACGATCAAATATCTGAATTATGTTTCGCCCAGAATCTGCAACAAAGAGATTTCCATATTTATCGGAACTCATCGAAACTGGAGTATGAAACATTCCTTGTTGATCCCCATATGTTCCCCAGGAATAAATGAAATTCCCATTTTTATCAAACATCTGAATTCTGGAGTTTCCTGTGTCTAACACGTAAACATATTTCTCGTTAACAAAAATTCCTAGGGGATGTATGAACTCGCCCTTTGATGAACCAATATTTCCCACTGTGAAGAGCAATTTTCCTCTAGAATCGAACTTCTTTATTTGAGAATTTCCCGAGTCTGCAATGTAGATGTTGTTGTCTGAATCCATGGCAATCCCTGTTGGCGAACTAAGTTCAGAAATAATATCAGAAGGATAACTTGGCACAGAAAATTGCTCTGAATTCAATAGCTCGCTATCTTCCATTGTCTCTCCCTCGACATAAAATGTTGAAGAACGTGTTATCCCCCCATACTTTACATAGAATTGCCACTTTCCTACCTGATCATTCTTGGATATCTTATGGGGCACGATTACATCATTTAGAGAAACTGGAATTGAGATCATTTCATGGCTTATTCCTTGCGGATCGGTTGTCCATGAGTCTATTGAATTTGCAATGATGTCTGATGTGTATACTCTGGCCTCTACAATCTCGCCCTTTCTATAATTCCATTTGTTGAGGTACATGTCTAAACCAATTTTTGGCAATTCATTACCGTTGGCAATGACCTTGAATGTACCACTACTCTTTACTCCAGCATACTGAACATCAAACTTGTAAGTTCCAATCTTCTTAGTGATATCTTTTAATGATAATTTGCTATCTATGGAATTTACAGGAAATTGTATGCTGGTCGTATTACCTGTTGGATCCGTTATTGTAATAGTTCCTGTGGATTCCTTAACGCTTGTGACAAGAAGGTCTAGTATGACATCATCACCAGGATAGTATGACGCTGAATTGGACTCTATTGTCAGCTCCATCAGTTTTCGGATATCGCCGACAAGAAATGGTATGTTGACAGTTGAATTGAAGTATTGAATTTTTAGGTTGTACAATCCAGGCGGGTTGTATTTAGCTAGTTGAACCATTGGAAAATCATATTCTATGTTTGGTTGTGTTGCTTTAACTTCAATTTCTTTGACAAAGACAGTTTTTCCATCCCTATCATAAAAATTCAGATAAAAAGTTGGTGCAAATTTTGCTTGAGGGACAAAGTAGGATGTTGTAATGTTTATCTTCATTGTGTCCGGTTCATGGTATTGTGACTTGTCTGTGAATACAGCCAAGTTAAGAGAATTGACTTTAAAATGAACTGTCTGGTTAGAATCTCCATATGCATAATTAATCGCCCATGCACCAAACTCATTATCATAGGCGTCTCGTACAATCTGATGTACCACTGATCCAGATCTTATTCCAGTATCAAGTGTTCCAGATATTGTTGAATTGTCAGGCCTGTGGGCTGTCCATTTTATTGGACCTCCATTGTATCCATGAATCAAGAGGTTTACCTTGATCCAGTCATTTGGGCCAAATTCTTGCTCTTGAGGTA
The DNA here is from genome assembly GCA_025449485.1 of Nitrosotalea sp. Lineage (GTDB taxonomy): Archaea > Thermoproteota > Nitrososphaeria > Nitrososphaerales > Nitrosopumilaceae > Nitrosotalea. The sequence goes on from JANWJG010000051.1 coordinate 7,794, forward strand.
TTGCGTCTATACTTACAGCACTTGCATTGTGGCAAGTAACAAACGCCAAGATTACAATTGGCAATAAATAAATTAGTTTTTTCACTACTAACTATCAATCCTTAGTGAATTAATTACTTTGGCAAAAAATCATTCATAAGAAGATCCAATTAAATAAATAATGAACAAGTACAGATTGAATACTTGAACGTAAGACTTTATGAGATATTTACATCTGTTGAAGGAGAGGGAATTCTGTATGGCACAAAGACTCTATTTGTAAGATTGTCAGGCTGTCCTTTCAAGTGTTTTTATTGTGATACAAAGGAGGCGCTTCCAATGAATTCTGGAACAGAATATTCCATTAGTGAAGCAAAGAAAATAATCAAAAAGAATCTCCAGAAAAATACCTACAAAGTTAATTTTACTGGTGGAGATCCTCTTGCTCAGTCAAAAGCAGTTGCAGAATTGGCAAAGTTTGTTCAAAGCAAAAAGATTCCAACATACCTAGAATCATCCTGTTACGATTCATCAAAGTTTGCACAAGTTCTTCCCTACATCAATTTTATAAAAATTGAATTTAAAACTCCGGAATCTGGTTTTGTTGATTCAAAACATTATTCTAAACTTTTAGAAAATGAACTCGAATGTCTGAAGCTTGCAAAAAAATCAAAGAAAACAACATACATCAAAGTGGTAATAAGTTCTAAAACCCAATTGAGCCAATTCAAGAAACTTCTCAGACAAATATTTAAAATAATATCGAAAACAGAGCTTGCAGGATTTATAATACAGCCAACATATGGTATATCCGAGCCTAGTTTGGAACAACTATTCAGCTTTTATGATTCAGTTTATGAGTATGATGAGCAAGTTAGAATAGTACCGCAGCTTCATAAATTCATAGGTGCACCATGATGAATAAAGAAAGAATACAACGATTAATCCGAGAGATAATTGCAGAGATAGGGGAAGATCCAACAAGAGAAGGTCTAGTTGATACTCCAAGCAGAATTGCAGACATGTATGAAGAGATATTCAAGGGATACGAAGGAGAATCGGAATTATCAGTAAAGTTTTCTGAAGACTCTGACATTGTAATTGCAAAAGATATTCAATTTTATTCCATGTGTGAACATCACATGCTGCCATTCTATGGAAAAATCAGTATAGCATACGCACCAGACAGCAAGGTATTTGGAATATCTAAATTGGTTCGTCTTGTTGAAAAATATTCTGCCAGATTACAAATACAAGAACGAATCACAAAGAATATAGCTGATGAGCTATATTCTGAAGGAGTCAAAGGCGTAGTAGTCATTGCAGAAGGTGAGCATCTGTGTATGAAGATGCGAGGAGTGCGTAATGATGCCATAGTCACAACAATAGCATCAAGAGGGGTTTATGATAAAAAAGAAGCAAGATCGGATGTCTTGAACCTGATATACAGTGGAAAATCTAAACCAAATATCGGCTAATCTAAAAAATTAAATAATAACAGCTAATGCAGGACTATTGTGGGAACACACAATAACATACACGTTCCAAAAGAATCCTGGCCCGCTTTCATGTGGTATGCCATAGAATTTTTCATTGTATTAGGTGCTGGATTAGGAATATCTCTTAATTCGATGGATTTCTTTAAGAAAATTGGTTTTAATGATTCCATGACAGTCTGGGCTTTTTGGGGAATTATTGGTGTAGTGTTTCTAGCCTATTATGTAATTGTAAGACCACTAATACTGAGAAAACCAATTCTATCTAAAATTTAGATATACCTTGTTTTATCCGCAATCTTGGATTTGAGAAAGGCCAATTTTCTATTATTACATGATTCGCATTTTCCACAATGAATCTTGCCATTTCCATAGCAACTCCAACTCTTGAAAATCTGCTCGCCTACCTCTTTGTATCCCTTCTTTAGAAGATCAGTTTTTGAAAGATTGTCCATAAATGGACTCCATATCTTTATTTTCTTTCTTAAGCCTAGGTTTATTCCATCGATTTCTCCCTCGTTCAAAGCCTTTGCAAATAATCTTGCAAATGATGGTCTGCAATCAGGGTATTTCATGTCTCCAGTATGAGCCCCATAAATGACAATATCCGCCTGTTTTGAAAATGCCCAAGCAGAAGCAATACTAAGAAAAATGGCATTTCTAATTGGGGCAACTATGGAATAATCAAATTTTGAAGGAATTGTTATTTTGGAATTAGTTAGGGCATTTGTATTTTCATATAGATCTTTCATAAATTTTATGTCTACTATCTTATGTTCTCTAAATTTTAATAATTTTGAAAACTGTTGTGCAACCTTTACTTCTTTACTTGCCTTTTGACCGTAAGAAAAAGTTATTCCGTAAAGATCATATTGTTTTCTAAGATATACCGCAGTACACACTGAATCTAAACCTCCGCTAAATATTATGATGGCTCTCAATTTGAAAGCAGTTCCATTAGACCAAATAAAATGCTTGACTAGGCAATAGAGAGCAATATTGCTCCTGACAAAATCATAACAGATCCAGTTATGACTCTGAGTATATTGCGTCTGTTTGATATTTCCTTGAAATACAAGACTCCCCAAGATACCGCAAAAAGTGTAGCTGTTTGAGAAATAGGATATGCTACAGTAATTCCTATCGATGCTATGGCTATCAAGACAAACAAACTACCTACATTGAATAAACTTCCTGAAATTGCTCCTGCAACAATCTCTTTCTTGATCCATCTGCGTGATAAAAATAACAATGGTATTCCTATTGCAAAAATCGACAAGCTGGATGAAAAGAATCCAGATTGAAGTGTATGTGTTGCTTGCATTGGTATGACATACGAACCGCCTACAATGCCCGATGCTGCAGCGATAAGGTATCCCTTTCGTTGAGTAGTTGAGGTCTTTGTCGCACTTGCAACAAATGGCAAACCAGCTAATAGTAACCCGATGGCCCCAATTGCTAGTACCATATAGCTAAATTTTTCTTCAAAGTAGAAAATTCCCCAGAGAAACGATACCAGAATACTAAAACCTGCCAGAAACGGAGAGGTTCTAGAAAGTCCTATCAACCTGACTGAATAGAGTGCAAGAATATTTCCTGCAGTCCATATCGCACCGCTGAGAAGACCGCTTGGTAAAATTTCAAATCCCCAGAAAAAACTAATTGGTATTGCAAAAAGAATAACTCCTATTCCAGTAGATCCTTGCAGTTGCCAAATGTTTGCTACGTTAACCTTCCTGACTGGTACAAAGAAAGTACCCCAACAAACAGCTGAACCTATAGATGACACCAATCCAAATGGATTCAAGTATAATTTGACTGCGAGAGTCTCAATATAACTCGATTTCTATCTCAAATATGGTTTCTAAAGTTTAATTTCTGCCAAAATATTTTTCTTATATGGAATATCTGAAAGTTGAACGAGAAGAAGAAATTGTTCAAATCACAATAAACAGACAAGACAAGCTAAACGCAATGAATTTGGATGTCATGAATGAGTTTATTTCTCTGCTTGATGGTTTGGAAAAAGATTCTTCAAAAGTCATTATTATCACTGGTGATGGCCCAAAAGCTTTCTCGGCTGGTGCAGATATTGAATACATGAGTAGCATTGGGCCAACAGAGGCAGAAAAATATGCATTGCGTGGACACGAAGTTTTAAACAAAATTGAAAAATTAGAAAAACCTGTAATCGCAGCAGTAAATGGGTATGCCTTGGGGGGAGGATGCGAGCTTGCACTTGCCTGTGACATTAGATTTGCATCACCTAACGCACAACTTGGTCAACCTGAGGTCACATTAGGAATTTGTCCAGGATGGGGAGGAACACAAAGACTGTTGAGAATTGTCGGTCCATCCAGAGCTAAAGATCTCATATTTTCGGGCAGAAAAATTACTGCAGAAGAAGCATTTTCGATGGGCTTGATAAATAAAATAATTCCTTCCGAGAATTTACTCTCTGAAACTAGGGCATATGCAAAAACAATAGCTAAAAACAGTAACTTTGCAATAGGAGTTTCTAAGATGCTTGTAAATAGAGGAACTGATGCTAATCTTGATACTGGATTGAAACTTGAAATTTATTCATGGGCTGTATGTTTCTCAACCAAAGACAGGGAAGAAAGAATGCGTAAATTTGTTGAAAAGAAATAATGCTATACAACAAAGGCGCCTTTGCTTGGCTTGCAAATTACTGTGACACATTTTGTATCAGCTGAAGCAAATCCTTTTTCCATTGCTTTGCAGATCTTCTTGTGATCTGCAAATTTTGATGTAAATGAAATTACGGAAGGACCAGCACCACTTATTGTCACACCTAATGCGCCAGCCTGCAGTGCATTTGTTTTAACCTTGTCAAAGCCCGGAATCAAATGTTTTCTTGCGGGCTCTACAATTATGTCCTTTATAGAATGGCCTATCAGTTCTACATCTTTTTTGATAAATCCTGCAGTTATTGCAGATGCATTAGAGAGATTCTTTACATAATCGGATAATTTTACTTGTTGAGGAAGTACTCCTCTAGATACTTCTGTCTTTTTTTTGGGAACACTAATTTTTGGTATGGCTACGCATAAAACCAAATCCTTTGGAGGATCAATTTTTATCACATCAAATGGATCTGTTCTCACTATAACAAATCCTCCTAGAACTGATGCACTGACGTTGTCATAATGAATAGATCCCGCACTAGCTTTTTCTCCAATTCCTGCAAATTCTACAAGTGCATTTTGGTCAAGGCCAAGATCAAATAATGCATTAAATGCAACTGCAGCTGCTGCTGCAGATGCTGCACTACTACCCATTCCAAATCCTGCAGGAACCCCTTTCTTGATTTTAATTAAAAGTCCATCTTTTATCTTGAATTTTTTTGACATTTCCTTGACTACCAGGCCTGCTGAATTTTTTTCTAGCTCAAGCGGAACAGGATCTGAACTCTCAATAATTATTTTATTTCCTTGTTTTGTTATCTGAACTTCGTCATAATATGCATCAAGGGCTAATCCAAACACATCAAAACCGGGACCCAAGTTAGCTGTAGAGCTAGGAGCCCTTGCAACTACACTCTTCATTAATCTTCTACCTCTTCACCCAAATTGAGTACACGACTTAGTGCAGCTTGAAGATTGACCATCCCATCTCCCGTAGCATTAGAAATTGGGATTGTCCCCTGAGCAAATCCTCCTAAATTTAAGCTTCTTAGAATATTGATTGCAAGAGTATAATTTTCACCATCAGAATCTTTTGCAAGAGCATCTTCTAGACTTGCCATGTTAGTTGACCATTTTAGTATGTCTTTAATCTTATCTTCAATAAGATCTGTTTTTGTTAGAACATTTATCTGTGATATGCCAAGTCTTAATTTTACTGAAGTAGCAAGTAACGCAATTGAAACAAAATTACTAGGAGATGTCATAAGTGATCCGTCATGCAGAAATATTGATACTTTTTCTCCAACATTCAAGTTTTGTATAAGAAATGGCCCGCTTGCTCTATAAGCAAATAGCTCGATTTGACCAGGAGTATCCACTATAAGATAATCTGGATTTACATTGTCTATCTCATTTTGCAGATCATCTATTTTTGATGCTAAAAGATCATTTGCCATGATCATGGATCCGTTAGGACCAAGATCATATTGTTTCATGATCTGTACTATGTCTACATAGTCCCTAACATCAATGTCACACGTATATGGCAAGTTCTCTACACCTGGATCTAGGTTCAGCATTCCAACAAAAGCACCATTTCTAGAATAATAATCAAGAATTTTGGAAGCTAACAAAGACTTGCCAGCTCCTGCAGTTCCAACCAAGAAAATCGCCTTCATTTTTCTGATAATTTATTTAATGTTGAGCTTATATTTCCATCCATGAGTAAGGCAGGCAATGAATTGGAAACTCCTTGCCATTCCTGTTAGTATAATTCCATTTCTCATCATTGCAACCACA
>JANWJG010000052.1 GCA_025449485.1 Nitrosotalea sp.
CGTGGGACAGATTTTTCATTCCTGTGCTGGAAACCTCAGGCTTTACCATCATAGTACGCCAGGTCGGATTTTTTTCTGTGCTGTTGCCAATCATCTCTGATTACCCGTCTCCGGATCACACTTGCTGCATGGAGGGAGGAGTTTCCTCTGCCGTGGCAGTGATCGTTCACCGGCTCGCACTGGATTCTAGAACCAAGATTAGCTATTTTAGCATTGAGAACAAAAGTTCAGGCATGTGTCCGGCACCCCATACATGCCAAAAAATTCATCGTAAATCAGACAAGATCTACAAGTAGAGATTTATTCGACCATCCAGTCCTCACGATTAGATACTCCATGGAGCACGATTCGCATGCAGGACTTGTTCGAAGCCTCTCATTGCTGGACATAACAATGATAGGAATTGCAGCCATGATTGGAGGTGCAATCTTCAACCTAGTAGGCCCTGCAATGCACGAAGGAGGACCAGTACTTTTGATTGTATTCCTAGCCAGTGGAATAATCAGCTTCTTTACAGCCCTGACATATGCAGAACTAGGCTCTGCGTTCCCAGAGGCTGGAGGAGGCTATAGGTGGGTAAAAGAGGGACTGCCAAGGCCAAATGCATTCATCAGTGGTTGGATAGCATGGTTTGCCCACATGATAGCAGGAAGTTTGTATGCAGTATCAATTGGAGACTTTTTTGGAAGCATACTAACCAGTGTAGGATTTGCAGCCCAGTATGGCGGAATCCCACTTGAAAAAATTATTGCAATACTCTCAATCATACTTTTCACATATGTAAATTATAGAGGTGTTTCCCTTACTGGAAAAATTGGAAATGGACTGACGTTTATGCAAATCATAATCATCATAGTTTTGATAGCATCGGGAATTTATGCAATGAGTTTTGTAAACCACAACTGGGTAGTAAACTTTCAACACTTTGCCCCAAATGGAATGACAGGATTCATTCTGGCAATGGGAATCACGTTTATTGCTTTTGAAGGCTATGAAATAATTGTTCAAGCCGGAGAAGAGGTAAAAAATCCAAAGAAGAATATCCCAAGAGCAATTTTTATTACGCTAGGAACAGTAACTGTACTCTACATAGTTTTCACTTTTGTTTTTCTTGGAGGAATTGATTCATCAAAGATAGGAAAAGAAGTTTGGCAGTTTATCGGAGACAACAAAGATGTCGGAATTGCAAAGGCAGCAGGATATCTCATACCATATGGAACAACACTTGTCTTTGTAGGAGGACTTGTTTCAAGTATTGCGGCACTTAGTGCAACTACGTTTTCGTCAAGTCGTGTATCTTTTGCGATGGGTAGACAGTACAACTTGCCATACATCTTTAGCTCCATTCATAAAAAATATCACACGCCACACTTTGCAATAATTGCATCAGGATTTATCATGTTGATAATGGCATCATGGTTGCCACTTGAACAGATTGCATTGGTAGCTGGTGTCATGTTCCTGTTTCTATTCACACAGGTAAATTGGGCTGGAATCAACATAAGGAGATTATATGGTCACAAACTTGATTATGGATTTAAAATTCCGCTGTTTCCTCTCATGCCAATCATAGGAATAATCTGCAAGGCAGGACTTGCAATATTTCTGTTAATTTACAACCCGCTAAGCTGGGTCATTGCAATCATCTGGATATTGATTGGGTTCTCAGTTTACAAGTTGTACATATCCAAAAAAGAGATAGAGCACTATGCACCCCTTGTTGCAAACATAGGTCCAGCAGAAAGAAAGAGCTATCGCATAATGGTGGTCTTTAACAAAAAAACAATTGAAAAGCTAGTCACGATTGCATCTGCCATTGCAAAGGACAAGGATGGAGAGATCTCACTTTTGAATGTGGCAACAATTCCTCTCCAGATCCCACTTTCAATGGGCCACAGGTTTGCAGAGCCAATCATGAAGACATTCGAAGAACTCAAAAACAAGCCAGGCTTTTCCGACCACAGATACTTGGTCAGACTGTCGCATGATAACACCGAGGCAATTCTTGCAACCACAGAAGAGCAAGGAATCAACTTGCTCATCATGGATTTCTTTGATCTCAAAAACAACAGAAAATTGCTTTCACTTGCAACATGTGACATACTTGGTGTAAGCATCAAAAAAGAATTTGAAAAAGAAATGGACCATGTAGTGGTGTCATATGACAAGGGAAGACACTCTGATCTTGGAATTGAGATTGCATATGCATTTTCAAAGGCTGTTGGAAGCAAGATACGAATCATACGTGGTGTAGTGGAATCTCCAGAAGAAGAGCGAGACATTTTGAGCAGAATCAATGAAAAAATGTTTGACCTTGATCTTCGAAAGGTACCAGTGGAAAGAGTATACCCCACAAGTTCTGAGATTACAAAGGACATACTTGAAAACCTCAACAAGAATCCAGAAATAGTAATTGTTGGCGCAGGAAACCAATCAGAGCAGGCATTTAGTCCAAGGACAATGGAGCTTGTTGAAAAATCAAAATACAGTGTTTTTGTAGTAAGAGATTCAAGATTTGCAAGCATAAAGGCGAGATACTTTTGGCAAATGATAACCCCAAGATTAAAGGAAAACAGGATAATCTACAAGATTTATCGTAGCCTCTACAGATTCATGCCAGTCAGAAAAATTCCTACCGACGAAGAATATTTTGGCTCAAAGATGTAAACTCACTGTTCCAGACAATATTCTTGTGATATTTTGATAACATCTTCTGCTGTTTTTGCGCCAATATAGTCCTGTAACAAATATTGATTCAGATCAAAAAACGTATGGCCCCACTTGAACTTGCCAATTACCGAGTCGGCAAGTTCTTTGTGGTCCATGATATACAATGCACCGGCTATTGCTTCTGCAGTTGTGAGTTTGCCCACTTTGGAATAGTTTACTGGGTTTCCAGCAAGCAATGGTGGAAGTTTTCTTGACAGGCCTGCAAATCTTTTGAGAAACATTCCTTGTGCCAATTCCCATGAACAGTCAATTGCAGTAATGGATCCTGTCAGGTCTCTATCATTTTTTAGGACAAACTCTTTTGCAAATGGATTTAAAATCATGTCTTTTCCAGTCAGGTGCTTGATGCGTGTTGCAATTCCAAATTTTACAAGCTTGGCAGCAGTACACTTTGAAGGATCGTCTTGCTCAAACATCAACACCTGGATCTTCATAATACCAACAGAAGATGTATCAACAATAAATTGTTTGAGATTATAAAATTATTTTGTACCATATGTGACTTGGTAATAGAATCTAGTCACTTGGTCTTTTTTGATAATTTCAACACCCCACTGCCCATCAGGCATTACGTCACCAGTGTGTGCAGGGATAATACTAAACTGTACCAATCTCACTCCTGTTCCAGAATATCCAACAAGATAGTCCATTCCATCTATTGTAGCTGTTTGGTAGAATCCAGATCGTATAGTAGAAGTCGTTATCTTGCACCCTGGGTCCTGCCCGATTATGCATGTTCCATCCTGTGAGCTTACCTTGATGCTTACCGAGTTTACATCACCGGGGTTTACTCTGAGAAGTCCATCAAGTTCTTTTGCATAGTATGTTGCATTTCCAATTAATTTTGTATTCAGGTTTACACCCACTACAGATTCTGAAAGCTGGCCAGTCTTTTCAACAAACATGTTAGCTGATTTAGATGGCTTTTGAGTGGGACCTATGGTATACGGAATGGTCACAGTTGGCGAGGTTGAATGAGTGGTGTTCGAACCTGTTTGGTTCATCCCAGTTGTGGTATTTGTCTCGTTTATGATTGGAATTATTTTTGAAGGCAATTCATGTACTACATTAAAGTATGCATTGTATGATCCAAATGGCACCATTGCAACAATGGTATAATTTCCAACTGGTGCATTGCTTGGAAGCTTGTAATCATAGCTAAATGATCCATATTGATCAAAAGATACAGTGGCTTTTGGAAGCAGGTTTCCTTCCTTTGACATTACCTGACCCTCGCTGATTACAGTATCGCCGGTAAGACCAAATGCAAGATCCACATTATTTATGGAAACGATATAGCTTGTCCTTCCAGTTACAAGAACTGTTTGTCCTGGGAGGTACTTGTCAGTATCAGTGGTCATGAAAAGTTGTAACTTGGTAGAAGTTGTTGCAAATGGGTCAGTCACATTAAATGATGATATCACTTTGTTTGTAAGATATTGAGCATAAATCTTGTAGGTTCCAGTCTTCCATATTCCGGTGTGTAGTGGAACAGCAACATAATACTGTCCTCCCTGGTTTATGTTTGCACTGCCACGGTATATCTGCTGTCCATCATTTGAATAAATCAAAATTTGTACTGCAGCATTGGTATCTTGTGATGCAGCATTTTGTATTGGAATCACTTCTCCCCAAACCTTGGCAACATCTGTTGACATGTAGTCAGTCTTGTCAGTCATTACTACAATGGGTGCAATGTCCTGATTTGGCTGAGGGTTTTTAGATACCTGGAAGAACAAGTCAGAGTTTGCATTTGCCGATGTAATCTTTATTCTATAAATTCCATAAACGTTGATTGTAGGATCAACTATAGGAGAAGATGACCTGTCAGTTGTTACTTGAGTGCCAGATCTAGCAGTACTAGGTATAGTCCATGTCCATGAAAATGCTCCATTGTTTACTGGTAGTGGAGACGATATTTGTTCACCATCTGGTTGTATCAATGTCAATGTATAAGATGACGTACCTGTCAGGGCTGAGATTGTTCCAGTCAACTGGACAGTATCTCCAACACCATAAACTTTTTTGTCGGTGCTTGCCATGACTGAACCCTGTGAGCCTGATGCAAGAGGGTTGTATACTGTAATTGTAGTATAAGCAATCATGCTATTGTAAGATGCCTTGAGAGTATAGGTTCCTGGCTGGTATATTCCAGACTGGATTATCTGTTGTACTTGATAGTTTCCGTTGGCATCAGGAAATGCAAAGTAGGAAAGTGCCGATGAGCCTTGCACTGTGAGGTTATTGATGAAACTACCTGCAGAGGATATTGGTAGTCCCGTAGAGTTTAGTATTTGGATCTTTACACTGGCTCCTGCATTTTGTGTGGCTATTTGAATTGGGTTTAATATTTTTCCAGATATTGTTATAGCATCTCCAAGAGCATATGAACTCTTGTCTGTGACAACAGTGAATGGTGAAGAGGAAGTTGTGCCCTTGTAATCAGACGGATTTGTAACAACAACAAAGTCAGCTTCTGCAGTACCTTGAGGTATTGAAACAACTGCACGATAGTTTCCTAAACTAGATGCTCCAGCAAGAACAAACTTGTATGAAAATGTGTTATCATTTTGAAGATTCACACTTGTTAACGTGTTTACAGCATTTGGAGTCACACCACGAGTGCCAGAAGTTTGAGTACCAGAGCTTCCTCCAACTGTTGTCTGGAGTATCTGCAGGTTTGGGTTGATACCAATATTTTGCAATCCCTTTAGAAGTGTACTTCCACTTAGTGTTACTGTTTCACCAGGTGCATATGCAGGTTTGTCAGTAACTAGTGTTATCGCATTTGTTTGTGCTTGTGTAGGAAGCAGTGTAAATGTTGCAACCGCAGCTGCATCACCATAAGTTGCAGATACACGATATATTCCATAAATTGGATTTACAGTATTGATTAGCAATCCAGAATTGCCAGAACTTCTTTGAAATTGGTTAGCAGTAGTCAGTTTTCCCTGATCATCTGGAAACAGATTTCCTTGGTATACTATTGTATTTGTAGGATCATAGACCTTGTATTGTACAGGGGTGAGTGGAAGTACACTTGAGACAGAGCCTAACAGTACAATAGGTTGGGAGATAGTATAGTTTGAACGATCTGTGTATATCATAATCGTTGTGGCTGCAGCTTGTGTTGGAGGAATAAACGCCACAGAACTTAATGAAAAGTGAGATGATGTTTGTATGCCGCCATATGATGCCAAAATTGTGTATGTCCCTTCGGCAAATCCCCGTACTTGATCAGCCTTTACAGATTGATAGAATTTCAAATCGTTTCCAGGATATAATGAAAATGTTTGTTTGAATCCTTGCGGTCCTGACAATACCATATTAACAGTTTGAGGAATAGATGTGACTGCAGGGTCTTTGACAATCTGTGAAACTTGGCCACTAATGTTTACAGTGTCTCCAAATGTGTAGTTTTGTTTGTCAGTTGACATGGACATGGTAAGTTGAGTTGTTGTACTAGTTGTTAACAATTTTCCGTTTGAAGATCCCGGAGTTCCACTCTTGTATACCCAATCACTTGTAGAACCAGTATTGTAACCATCATAGATTCTCTGCCATGTATTACCATCGCCCATATTATCTGTAAGAGGAATTGTTTGGTCAACAACAGTACCGTTTGCACCCTTTAGCTGAACTACAGCACCAACATGTGGGAACCAGATTGGAACATAATGATATACAATGAACTGTTGACTTTGTATTGTTGTTCCAGCAGATATTGTATAGGCTTGTTTTAGCCCAGTGGTTGCACCAACTGTCCAGCCCCCTATGTTTACAGGAGAACTAGTTGGATTGTACAGTTCAACCCATTGTGCAGGAAACTTGGTATCATCATCAGTTGGATTTACTTCTACTTCATTTATGACAACATGATTTGCTATTGAGACTGTTTGTCCACTTGCAGTATAATTGTGGCCGATTACCAGCAATACAAGAATTCCGGCGATAAAGTATAGGCTAGCGTATTTCATCTGTAATACCACTTCAAGTCCACATTTGTAATTTTAGGTGTTAATGGTGGAAAAGTTGAGCTAGTTGTTAATGCCCAATATGCCCCAGTCCGCATAAACAAAAGAATCCCTACAAGTATTATAAGGAGTACGTAGAATTCGTCCCGAAGTATACAACATATTTCTATGCAGAATCACATTTTGGGCACTTGCCTTGAGTAATTTTTGCCCCACATGTAACACAGATACCCTGTCCAACTTCTCGTTGAATCTGTTTTTTCCTTCGTCCGATAAAGACTCGGATTGCAAAATATAATGAAATCGCAATTGCCACAGAATAGATTAGATTCATGTGCGGCAATGCCATCACACCTATCATAATAAACAATATTCCGACAATCAACAGAATTTCTCGTTTCTCAAATTTCATTTTGATCTAGGACTAGGACGTTTCAATAAATAGATATTGCCAGAACTCAGAGTCACTGAATTAACAATCATTTAGTGTCATGTCTCTAACTCTTCTTCATCGCCTGGCTATCATAGTCAGTCAAAGTCAGATAATAACTAATTGCATTGTACTCAAATATGCAATATACTTGAACCGAGATTAGGAAAATGAACAAGTCCGCAATAATAGGATATACATCTGCATTACTTGCCGCAATACTTTTTGGATCAGTGCCTGCCATTGCCAAGCCAGTCATATCAAACATTAACGTGTTGCTTCTCTCCTCCATAGCATATCTTATTGCCGCTCTTACATTTACTCCAATAGCAAGAAAAACCAAGACAGTACTTGCAAAAAAAGACTACATCATACTAGTTGCAATATCAATTTGTGGTGCAGCTGCTGCTCCATATCTGTACTTTTTAGGCCTGCAGCAGTCAAGTGCGGCAGACACTTCGCTTTTATCAAATGTCGAGATAATGTTCACAGTACTGTTTGGACTGTTATTTTTCAAAGAAAGATTAAGACCAGTTGGCTTTATTTCTGTGGCACTGGTCTTGTCAGGAGTTGTAATCATTACAACAAACTTGCAATTTTCAGGATCGTTATTGCATCTAAATGCTGGACACTTTTTCATTCTCGGTTCCATGGTATTGTGGGCACTTGACAACAACCTAAGCAGAATAATAGCAACCAGGATAGATACTGCAAGATTAGTACAGCTAAAGTCAGCCATAGGAGGTTTGATTTTATTATCAACAGTATTTTTGCTTGGAATACCACTTGACATCAAGACATCTCAGATACCCCAAGTAATACTTCTTAGCGCAATTGGATTTGGTGGATCGCTCTACTTTTTCTTGCAGAGTCTAAAAAGAATTGGAACAATCAGGACAATAATGATATTTTCCATGGCATCTGTTTTTGGCCTGGTCTTTGCATCAGTATTTTTGCACGAACAAATAAGCGCGTATCAAGCAGGGGCTATTGCAATAATGCTCGCTGGCATCTACTTGATAAATAGAAAAGAGAGTATGAAAGAAAAATTAGAAACATGAAAATCATTTTTTGAAATACAGAAATACAAGACCATAACCATACAACCCATGGTTGGACCACAAGACGGTGGATTTGGTTTTGATGGAGCTCCAAAATACTCTACACTTGAAGGCAAAAGTACCATATGTGTCCAGTGTCAAGCAGGCCAACATGGTAAGTGTCTTGCTAAAAATAATTCAGACACACTTTGTGATTGTGAATTGTGTCTGATTTCTTGATTCAGATAATTAACATCCTACAGAAAATATGAAAATGGGATCGGCCGGATTTGAACCGACGACCTCAGGTACCCAAAACCCGAATCATACCAAGCTAGACCACGATCCCGATGTGTTTGCACAAAAATGTCCCCAATTTAATCTTCTCACAGTATGATGATTTTAAATAATAAACCGAATTAAGGCATAATTGTTGCAATTACAAGATTACATCAATGCTGGAAAGATAGCATCAGAGGTAAGGGAAAATGCTAGGAAAAAAAATCATGTTGGCTCTACCCTTGAAGAGATATGCAATTCCATTGAAAAAGAAATTGTGAGCAAGGGAGCTAGATGTGCATTTCCAGTCAATGTAAGTCTAAACGAGATTGCTGCGCACTATACAGCAGAGCCAAACGACAAGACAACCGTAAAGGACACTGATCTTTTAAAAATCGATTTGGGTGTCCAGATAAACGGTCACATTGCAGACACTGCTGTTACAGTATGTTATGATCCAAAATATGATTTCCTAGTCCAGGCAGCAGAGGCAGCACTTAGAGAAGCCATGGCAATAATACGAGTAGGTGCAAAATCAAGCGATGTTGGAAAAACAATAGAGAATACTACAAAACAGATGGGTGGAATACCCATTGCAAACCTCAGCGGTCACTCTCTTGAGCAGTACACAATTCATGCTGGAAAATCCGTTCCAAACATATGGTCTATTGGATCTTTTTCATTCCAATCCACAGAGGCATATGCGTGTGAACCATTTGTTACCACCTCAGATGGCTCTGGTTTTGTGCGAGAAGGAAAGATTAGAAACATTTTCTCACTTGTTACAAGAAAGAGAACAAAGGATGATGATGCCAACAAGATGATTGATTTCATATGGCAAAAATTCAACATGCTGCCATTTGCATTGCGATGGTTCATTCCAGAATACGATGAAAAGACTGCAAGGGAACTGCTGGAACGATTGATAAAATACAAAGTTGTCAGGTCATACCCAATACTTGTAGAGGCAAATGAACAAAGAGTCGCACAGGCAGAGCATACATTTATCCCACAAGAAAATGGCGTTCTTGTGACTACGATTTGATAGTCTAAACATTAATTCCTAGTTAAAGATAATCTTCTTTCGCCACCATTTTGCAAACACAATCATTCCACTTCCTGCAATTGCAAGTCCTACATAGACCAATGTGTGACCCATGCTTTGCTGCAAGACACTTCCACAATGACATCCAATTGGGCTACTCCCCATGGCAGAAACACAGTTACACATGGCATGCTCATACATTCCATATCCCATTAATGATACAAGCAATCCCAATACGATGAGTACAGCACCTAGTGTCTTCATGTTTGGTATGTACGGTACCACACCATTGCTTAAAAGAGTGTCGAATTAAATGTGACAATTATACCGTAAATTCAAGAAACCTTTACAGCGACAACAGTTCAGTTACTTGACGACTTCGCCGAAAATTTTGTCTACTATGAGATGACCATTTCCGCATGATATGCATTTGTCTGTCACTTTAAAGACATAATCGCCTTCTTTGAATTTGCGGGTTGTTGTCTTGTTGCAGCTATTACATTTCTCCACAGTATATGGGTCTAGTACCTCTTCTTTTTTCTTGAAAAGTCTCATTGTGACACTCCTAGTGTGTTTCCAACACCAATTACCAAGGCACATTGACCTGCCTTGGTGTTACCCTTTATGATATCATAAACCTGTGAGGATACAGTATCAGATGAATCTGCAATCTCCTTTTTCATCAGCGTAATTGCCTCTTTGATTGATTGTTTTATCACCATGGCATAAATTGGAATATTGTGTTTTGTAGCCACTTCTTCTATCTGAAATCTTTCAGTACCGATACCTCCAATTGCCGCTCCAAATCCTTGTGCTATAGAACCAGTATCTTCTCCTTCTAGTTTGAGTGCAGCGTCAACCATAATTATGATGTCAGGCTTGTTTTCAGCAAATATTTTCTCTAGTGCATCAGCCGGTCTTCCAACTGTAGCAGCTGGACCTTCTGCCTTCAAAAGACACAGTTTTCTTCCCTCAAACTCTTTTTCACTCATTACGGTTTCAAGTGCAACAGATTTTTTTTCTGTATCAAGCATCATTTTTCCAACAATCATCGGACCTATTCCATCACCTATTGGTTGTCCCTGTTTGAATGCAGATACTGCAACCTTGAGTGCTTCGGCTTCTTCAAGTATGAATGGCATCATCATTTGCAATGGCAATATTAGTGGAAAGTTGTTTTGTTTCTTTGCTGTAAGGAAAAAGTGTCTTACCATCTTGTACAACATGTGTAATGTTGTTACGGCTTCAAGAATATTGATGACTTGACTTGCTTGTACATGGCTTATGTTCGGAGACAGACTTTTTACCTGATCACGTGTCGAGTCTTCCCTTGTTCTCATTATGTGTTTTATTTTTGGCACAATGCCATTTGGGTCCATGTCAACTGGCATGATGGTAAAGTACTCAAAGTATCGGTCAAGCAAGGCAGTAGGATCAGTAGACGGTTTTATGGTATTTTTCACATAAGCGATTAACTCTTTTCGAGTATCATCACGATACAACTTGATCTTCTCAAGTCCTTTGTTGATTTCAGATGAGGTGACCTGAAGCTGGATTCTCTGCCCATATAGCATAAAGATGAAGATTGGTAGTATCCAAATTAGCCACATCAGGGGATTTGAATTATCACTTGCGCTGAAGAGTTTATCCAGATTAGTGCCCAAAAAATCCAATAGTAAAAAGACCCGGTTTTACTAAATTAAATCTTTCAGAGTTTTGCATTCCAAGTTTTGCCATACAGAGATAATTGAAAACTGTCATCCGGCCTTGGATGGACATGGCAACTTTTTCCCAGCAATAATATGCCAACGCATCTATTACTTTCCCTCCTTGCCATTGTTTCTCCATTTCTGAAGATTTTCATGTGTTCTCACATGTTTCCGTACAGAAATGCAAAACATCGCATTGGTCAGAAGATCAAGTCCTTACCTGATAATCCTGAGTCAAGCGAGTCTTCACTTTTGTCGGTCGGATGACTGGTATAACTACGGCACCGAAGAATAAAAAACCTATCAATATAGTTCCTATATATCAAAGTGAAAGATAGATCTCAAGCACGAAGGATATGCAAAATTACAAGATATTATTTACATGAAAGATTAAATCATTTTTTATGCATTCTGAACACAGGTACAATCAATGAAGCCAAGTGACATTGGACAAGAATTATCAAAAAAAGTAAGATGCCAAGTGTCATGGGATAATCACGTACGTGATTGTTATTCAGTTGATGCAAGTTCTTATCTCATAAAACCTCAGATTGTTACATTTCCTCGTAACGAGTCAGATATCATAAAAATTATAAAATTTGCAAGAAAATATCACATCCCAGTAATTCCAAGAGGTGGAGGCACAGGACTCGTTGGAAGTGCACTTGGTAGAGGAATCATCTTGGATATGAGACATCTTGATAAGATAAAACTCGGTTCAAAACATGTCAAAGTAGGCAGCGGAGTCTTCAAAGGCAGACTAGACAAAATATTGAAAAAACAAGGCAGGTTCATAGGTCCAGATCCATCAATAGGCCCATTCTGCACAATAGGAGGAATGATTGGCACCAATGCAAGCGGCATCCATTCTTTAAAGTATGGCAGTGTGATAGACAACTTGATTCAAGTCAGGATGATAAGCTCTTCTGGTGTTGTTATAGAGTTTCCAGGAAAAAATAAATTCAATAGTATAATTAAAAAAATACATTCAAAAAATGAAATACATTTTCCAAAGGTATCAAAAAATTCCTGCGGCTATAGGATTGATGTTTTATCTTCAGAGAAAGATCTTTACAAATTAATTGCAGGCTCGGAAGGTACACTTGGCATAATAACTTCTGCAAAGATTAGTACATATGAATTGCCAAAGAGCATATTGTTGTGCATAATACATTACAAGACATTATCAGAGGCAGTAAGAGACGTTCCAGAGATAATAAAATCAAGACCATCTGCTGTTGAGATTGTAGACAACAACATAACAAAATACATCAAGGTGAACGTGCCAAAATCAGGCTGTCTTCTTTTTGTAGAGTTTGACAACAACATACAACCAAACAGAAAGCAGATTCAAAAAATCACGTCAGGTAGAATCATCAGGGTAGAGTCCGATACAGAAAAAATCAAAAAATTATGGAATTTTAGGAATTCTGCCTTGGCATATAGTCTGAGGAGTATAACAAAAAATGAAACAATGCCCACCCTCATCGAAGATGCGGTAGTTCCAGTAAGAAGACTGCCACTATTACTGAAGATGCTTGACATGATTTCCAAAAAGTATGGTCTTAGGATGATAATCTATGGCCACGTTGGAAATGGCAACATACACATCAGACCAATTCTCAAACAAAAAGATCTACGCCTGATCAAGAATATAGCACATGAATTCTTTTCAGGAGTAATAGGGATAGGTGGAAGCATAACAGGCGAACATGGGGATGGTCTTGCCAGATCAGAATTTGTAAAGATGCAGTATGATGCAAAAACATATTCTATTTTCAAAAATATCAAAAAACAGTTTGACCCAAAAAATATTCTAAACCCTGGAAAAATAATATCTAACCATAGTACAGTAACTAGAAACTTGAAGATCTAATGATATCATCAGACTACTTGATTCCAGTACCAAGTGGAACATCTTCTGTGACAGTAAGCCAGAATGGCTTGTCGTCAGAATCAGCTGCCAAAAGCATTGCGCCAGATTCAATTCCTGCAATTTTCCTAGGCTCTAGATTTACAAGTGCTATTACAGTTCTTCCAACTAGTTCTTCTGGTTTGTAATATTGTGCACCCCCAATGATGACATCACGTTTTTCATCCCCGAGGTCAATTGTGCCCTTGATGATTTTTGATTTTCCAGGAATTTCTTCAACTGAAATCACTTTTGCTACCCTCATGTCCAGCTTGGCAAAATCATCGTATGTTATCAAAGTCACAATAATTTCCACACCATGAGGATTAAAATTGATTTCGAAATCACTAAAATGTACACCATATGAACTTTGAACTAAAATTATAACATTCATAAAAGTCTCAAACTGATGTAGCGTTGAACTACTCTTTTGTGTTACAACATAAATATGAAGTAATGAAGATCTTCTTCATGGTTCAGATTCAGGCCTCTGTTGAAATTGATGCGTCCGTTGACAAGATATGGTCAATAGTGTCCGATCTTGATTCAGAGCCCAAGTTCTGGAAGGGAACAAAAGAGGTACGAAACATCGCAAAGGATGGAAATACCATAACACGTGAGGTCACAATAGCTTTCAAGGATTCAAAATGCATGCAGACTGTAATACTATATCCAAAAGAAAAGATTCAGATCCAGTTTACAAAGGGAATAATCGAAGGAACAAAGACCCTCACACTTGCCCAAATTGGAAATAAAACAAGACTAGATGTTCTCTG
The DNA here is from genome assembly GCA_025449485.1 of Nitrosotalea sp. Taxonomy (GTDB): domain Archaea; phylum Thermoproteota; class Nitrososphaeria; order Nitrososphaerales; family Nitrosopumilaceae; genus Nitrosotalea. Next base: position 13,896 of record JANWJG010000052.1, read on the forward strand.
GGACATGAAATTAACAGGTATGATGGGAATGTTTACCGGAATGATAAAAAAACACATACAGAGTGGCTCAGAGCAAGCCCTTGAGAGCATAAGACAAGAAGCCCAGAGATAGTCAAGATGTATTTTCTAGTAGATGCCATAAACTACCTCATTGCAGCCATCATGCTGAGCGTTTCTGTGGCATGGATGTTTTTAATAAAATCAATGTGGATTACATTTAGAGATTCTCCATTTCTTGACATATTTAGTTCCAAGCCACACAGCACACCAAAGGTTTCTGTTATCTTACCTGCAAGAAATGAAGAGATGTTTATTGAAAAATGCATAAACTCTCTTTTGGAACAAGACTATGAAAATTACGAGATAATAGCAATAGATGACATGTCAGATGATAACACTGGAAATATAATTGAAAAAAGTGCCAAGAAAAATTCCAAGGTTATACACGTACAAGCAAATCCCAAGCCAGAGAAATGGATTGGAAAGAACTGGGCTTGCATCGAGGGTTTCAAAGCATCATCAGGAGAATTGTTGTTATTTACTGATGCAGACACAATTCACACAAAAAAGACAATCTCTCTTTCAGTAGACCATCTTTTGAGTGAAGGATTGGATTCACTTACACTAGTTCCAAAATTGCTTTGTCTTGACTGGTGGACAAAGATTACACTGCCAGTGTTGTCGACATTTTTACATACAAGATTTTCTGCACTTCGAGTAAACGATCCTTCCAAAAAAACAGGATACTTTTTTGGAAGTTTTTTCATCATAAAAAGAGAAACGTACCAAGCAGTAGGTACACATGAAAGTGTCAAAAGTGAGATAGTCGAAGACGGTGCACTTGGCAAAAAAGTAAAGGAACAAGGATTCAAGCTAAAGATGGTACGTGGCGAACACTTGGTGGAAGCAGTATGGGCACGAGATTTAACTACATTATGGCATGCCCTCAAGAGACTGATGATTCCACTTTACATCCAGTCAAGTAAGATGGCAATTGGCATATTTTTTGCAGTACTCTTCTTGCTGTTTGTGCCATTTCCA
>JANWJG010000053.1 GCA_025449485.1 Nitrosotalea sp.
GATTGTACCGAAGTTGTGGAAGGAATTGCAGCTGCAATATTTGAAGGATCAGTAGAGGTGTCATCAGAATAAACTGCCGAGACTCGATAGGTGTATGCAACTCCTGTCTTCAGACCGGTTATAGAATATGACGTAAGTGTACTGCCAGTGTTGTACACAATTGTATTGAACACACCAGAACTTATTTCCTGTTCAATTTTGTATCCAACAATTGTTTTTCCATAGTTTTGTGTCGGAGCAGACCAAAACAGGTTAATTTGTGTAGGTGAAACCGCAGCAGCACTAAGTCCAGTAGGTGTTATGGTTGGTACCTGAGGCGCAGCCCCTTCTGCATAAAAATTGATACCCAAGGTTCCAATCAGAGCAAGCGAGATTGTAAGAATAAAGAATCTAGTATAGTTCATAGTCATGGCTGCCATTTGGCTTTAAATAAATTACTCATATTTATTCTTAAGAACTAGCTGTGCCATCTCCTAAAATGGCTTTAGTATAATTCATCCAACCAGTCAATATAGAACCAAAAGATAGTTACAGTGTAGAAAAAAATCTACTAGCTTACTTGATTGTGATTACAGCAGTAGGTGGTGATGATGGGTTGACCACTGTGATGTGTACTATTGCCATATCTTTTCCAAATGAGTTGCTTACGGTATTACTGAACACTAGATCCTTTGTCTCTCCCAAGGCTACATCAGGTGCAGTAAATGATGGCATTACAGTGTTAGCACTGAGTAATTGCACTGGCTCACCTGAGATTTGTACCCAAGAGAATTTCAAGTATTGACCAGTACTCTTTGAACCATCAAGTTGAACTACTGACAGGGCTGGAACTACTTGGTCTGGACCTGCATTTGCTGTTGGAGCACCGCCTGGTTCAGGATATGCAGCGTAAACATATTGTTCACAGTTTCCTACAATTGTATTACCTTGACTAAGTGTTAATTGGAATGCGTATACATTGCCACCAGATCCAGTTGGAAGAGATATTGTTGGTGATGCAACAGTAGTAGATGAAATCTGGATTGGTGCGCCAGAGACCTGAGTCCACTCGTATGTTAGAGGAGCATTGGATGGATTGTCAATTGCTTCTACAAGAGTTGCACTTCCACCTTCGTGTGATCTAAGTATTGCACCACAGTCTAGTGATGCAAGTTTGTATGCAGATGCGCTTATGACATGAACTAGAACAGAGTCAGAACCGATTCCGCCTAGGCCATCATTTGCAGTAATTGTAAAGTGTAATGTTGCGTTTGTGTCAGAGCCAACCATTGGTGCAGTAAACATGGTAGTAAGTTCAGTAGGATTTGATAGGGTTACTTGTGTACCAGAATCCTGAGTCCATGCATAAGTCATAGTATCACCGTCTGGGTCAGTTGCAGTAGCCATCAAGGTCATTGGTGTTCCTTCCATCACAGTCAATTCATGATCAGTAGTTACTACTGGAGGATGATTGTTGTGGATTACATGAAGTGTAAATGCTGTAACGCTTGTAAGTCCTTGAGGATTGGTTACAATTAATGAAAACTTGAGATCTTTAGTTTGGTGTGGGTCAACTGCTGGAGTTGTAAAAGATATGTCAACATCAGAAGTTGATGACATAGTCACCGGTGCGCCAGACAACTGTTGCCAGTGATATGAGATGGCTTGGAAGTGTGGGTCGGTTGAATCTTCACCAGATAGTGTGATGAAAGTCTGCTCGTTTACAGTAGCCTCACTTGTTCTAGTTGTTCCGGTTGCAGCAAATGCTGGCACGGAAGTTATAGCCAATGAGAAGATTGTAACTGCTAATACAGCGAAAAGTATTCTTGAATTCAACTTGTGTGTTCTAAATTTCCGAATATTAAAAACCTTTCTGTCAAATGGTTTGTTAGCTAGGATCGCTAAGAAAGTTGGCAACAAATTTTATGTTGAAATCGATTTTTGAGCTCAAAATGATCCACTTTTGATCCAAAATCAAGTGAAGTCATTTCCCATATCTTTACAAATCGGACTTGGTAGGGTTTCAACCATGAAACAGTTTTTGCGCCCCCAAAGTTTTTGAAAAACTCATATGATTACTTGTTCCACATCTTTTGCCAGGTTTCAGCAAACTTGTTCATCATGTCACCATAAGCTTTCACTTGGTCCATCCCAGACTGGTTGAATATTTTTTGCCAGTTATTTCCAAATTGTTTGAATGTATCAACTCCGGCTTGGCTCATTGATTTCTGCCAGTTTTCAGTAAATTGATTCATGGTTTTATCACTTGATTCCTTTAGTGCTTTTGCCATGACGTCATTATACTTTGATTGTACATCTTTGGTTGCCTTTTGAAGAGATTCAAATGATTGCATCCATGCCTTGAGCGATTTATTATATTCAAGCCACATCTTGTCCCATTCTTTTGGAGCAGCAGGTGTTTTTGACATGAGATTGTATGATCGTGTCACTTGATAAGACTATTGCTGGTTATCCCGTATAGAATCAGTGTTATGGCACCATTCAAGTGAAGATTATTTCTTTTGGAGGTTTTGTTCTTTTTTAAAGTAATACATTCCAACAACAACTCCAACAACGAATGTGATCATTCCACTTGCCACCATGCCCACGGATACATAGACTATCTCACATTTCGTTCCATATTCTACACTACAGTTGTTGCTCAAGAATGGATCTTCGCCCATCACAGCATTAATTCGAACGGGCTGGTTTCCAGTATCAAGTACTTTGATGATATAGGACCCACCCTGATTACTTCTTTGTATTATATGATACAGAAAACCATCTTTGCTTTCTTTTTCAAAAGTCATGCCATTAGGATCTACACCTTCTAACTTTACAGATGCAGACGAAGGTACTGCGTGTATTATGATGACATTGTGTTCTTTTAGATTAGCTGAAAGAATTGTAGAGTTTACAAATTGATTTGGAAGAATCTGTTTATCTGTAAATATACTATAAGTTGTTCCAATAATGGACTCTACTGATTGGTATGACGTATCAAAGAGATTAGCTCCTACTATTACCACAATCAAACCAATTGCCGCTATCATAGGACCGCGTATCAGAGAGAGTTTTACCAAGTGTAACAAAAACTCTCCATAGCACCTAATAAGAAACTTGCAGTAAAATAACGTGTCTCATATTTTGCAAAAATACAAAACTTGTTCATGTGAGAACATCTCAATGTTTATGATGGTGTCCACTACAGTACTAAACATCAGTTGAAAAAGATTATCATAATTTCAGTAATTATCATGTGTCTTATTATCATGCCACAAAATGCATTTTCATCATCACCAATACAACTTAACAAAAAAATATTTGGTTGGACTGACCGTGTATACATTACAATTTACGCCCCAGATTTCAACTCAGATCCTAACCTGATTGATGAAATTGGGGTTACCACAGATGATAAAATTACAATAGCTACAAGTGGCAATAGCATACCATATCGTCTTGTAGAAACAGGCCCAAACACTGGAATATTTAGCGGGTATGTGACACTCACTGGAGACCCAACAGCAAAAGGGGCAACAGGAGTGGACGGACAGGGTACAAACCCCACAGGAATTCAATCAACATGCAATCCCACGTGTGGCCCAACAAACGGTTTTCTTCCAAGTAGTAGAGATGATGGAGTTACAGTTTCATTTGAATACAATCGTAATGAGGTTGTCACAGGGTCTGGAATAATTCAATGGAACCTAGGAAGCGTAAAGTGGTTACAGCCAAGTTATCCAGTAAATAGCCAGGGAACGCTACAGATAACCGATTTGGATATGAATCTTAATCCAGATGCAATTGACAAATTTGATGCAAATGTTTGGTCCGATTCAGACTCTGGAGGCATAAAGTTGACAATGACAGAAACAGGTCCAAACACCGGAATCTTCCAAGGAACTGTATACTTTACAACAGATTTGAGTTCATCCGGAAATAGAATACATGTTACACCAGGAGATACCATAACTGCAGATTATACAGATATGACCCTACCTCCTCCGCATTCACCAGCTGACCAATTACACATCACTGCAACAACAACTGCAGGTACATCTCTTCCTCCATTAGAGCAGGCATCTGCAGATAATGCAAGAGTGGTAGACTCTACAGGAAAATCGGTTGACAAGGTAAGGGTAAACCAACAGATCCAAATTGTTTCAAACATTACAAACCAGGAAAATAAAGATCAGCCATTTGCATATCTTGTTCAAATACAAGACAATAATGGAATTACAGTTTCATTGTCTTGGATAACAGGTTCAATGACATCAAAACAAACCCTGAATCTAGGACAGTCATGGTTACCACAGGCTGCAGGAACGTACACTGCACAAATCTTTGTGTGGCAGAGCATATCCAATCCAAATGCACTATCACCCCCATTGTCGTTACAGATTCCAGTTAGCTGACATTTTTGTGCGCTTTCATAGCACTAATCATTCATGGGATAAAACACAATTAAATAATTCCTAATGGTATTTTATGACATGATGTACAGCAATGCATTCACGGTTGTTTATTCCAATAAAAAATATCTTTACTTGTCATGTGCAGTATTTGTCACAGTACTCGTGTCTCTTTCCATAGTTTCAGAGTTTATTTTTCTCTCGCCTACTGTAGTATTTTATGTTCCAGTATATGCAGCAGTAGACTTTGGCTTGATTATAGCAATCTCAGTACTATCAGGAATTGTTGCAAGTTTTAGCATCTACCGCATACGCATAATGAAAAATAGTTTAAAGAGATCAGGAATTGGTTTTTTCGGGTCCATCATTGGCGCAGGAGCAGGGGCATGTAGTTGTGGCTCGATTGGATTTTCCATAGCATCAGTCTTTGGAACTATAGGTGGAACAGCTACTTCATTTCTTACAAATTATGATACACCATTAAGATTGATATCAATTGCAATTTTGTGTTATACGTATTACATATCTGCAAAAGACATAACCATCAAGTGTAAAATCATCAAATAAGATCCAACCATTAAAAATATTCAAAAGAGATAACACAAATTAGAATCAAGGACTAGTGCAGGTAAAGTTCCCATATTGTCCCTGAAGACCAGCTGCTCGGGCAACTGCTGCATCAGAGGAATCATTTTGTATTGTAAGGTGACAAGTTGGGCTAGAGTGCTTGCTCACACCAATCTTATTTGCCAGAGCCAGAGCTGCAACGACTGATGAGTTTTCAGGATGAGCCTTGTCAAAGAAAGTATGGCCAACAATTTCAGGTATTACAATCAATAATACAATAACAATTGCAAATAGGTTAATGGTTTTCTTGCGAGAGTTCAATATACCAATATTTTGTAAAAGGTCATTATAATTGTCAAGATTATTATCAATTTTTGCAACAAGAAATTATGGAATCAAGTACATAGATTGAATCTTTATCAGTCAGAATCACATAATGGTACCATTGAACAGACCTGATGCAACAGCGAAAAACAATTCTGTGGCATCATTGCACAAAAAAGCACTCAAGTTACAAAAGGATGGAAATCAAGAAGAAGCCGTATCGCACCTAGACATGGCTTTGGAGATTGAACCAAATAATGCGGAATTATTGTATGACAAGGCAATATCATTTCAAATGCTGCTAAGGTTTGATGACGCAATAGAGTATTACGATAAATCATTAAGAATAGATCCAAACAACTTTGGAGCATTTGTCAACAAGGGACTATGCCTTTCAAATCCCAACATGAATAGATATGAGGATGCACTCTTGTGTTTTGAGCAGGCCCTAAGACTAGTACCAAATGATCCTGGAGCTTTATCACTCAAAGGATATTCACTTGACAGCGTAGGCAGATATCGAGAAGCAATAGATTGTTTTGACAAGATTTTACAAACCCAGCCAAAGGAGACAAATATCATAATAAACAAAGGCCTAGCCCTATCTCACCTTGGCAAGTATGATGAGGCCATAGCGTACTTTGATACGGTATTAGATTACGAGCCAGACAATTTTTTTGCAATGCAATTAAAACAAGAAGCTGTAAAGAGTATGAAACGAGACTTTTTACAATAATTCTGATCAAGTTATTTCACATTAAATTTACAATCCACACTAGATGTATTGTATAACAAACTGACAATGGTTAAATAGTAAAAAACGAGAACTTGGGTGTTGAATAAAAAAGATGCGCAAGGAATTGTAAAAGAAATACGTGCAATTAGCCAATATGTCAGATTTGCAGGCGTAATAGACAGTAAAGGAAAAATTGTAGCGTACGAGAGAAGACAAGGACATGAGCCATTACTTAGTATAAAAAATACATCTGACCAGTTTGCACATCTTGCGATCAAGAATCGCATGGCATCACAATTTAACAAGCAGCTTGGAGACGTACAATTCATGTGGGAGGAAAGAGAAAAGGTGCAGACCATCTCGTTTGCAGTAGGCAAAAATACTGTATGGGCATCAATAGATAAAAAAGTGATTCGCTCCGAAGTGCTCAGAATAATAGACAATTGCCTGCCCATTGTAAGGAAATTTTCCTAAGTCATTCTAGAGAAAATCTTGAACAATAAATAACAGTACAATCAAAGGAAAAATCATGAACAGAACCATACCAATAATTGTAGTGACCCTGACTATACTCTTTTCCACAAGTTTGGCATATGCAACAAGCCATAATACCTCAATGTTTTCAGACGCTACAAGATATGCCGATTCAAACACTTACAAAAATACCAACTATAGTTTTTCCATACAGCCTCCTCTGAACTGGGTAATTTTGAACAACTTGCCAACAAACATGTCAGGTAATGCCATAGTGGTATTTTCAAATAATGACAAAACCCAATATGCCACATTTGGGATTTATCACAGATACATCTCACAAAATGTCATAGATGTAATAAACAGTCATTCAGATAATGACATTCTTGCCACAATCGACCAAGAAATAACAAGTCCAAGCCCTGATTCCAAGACAAAAATGTATGGCGGAGTAGTTGATAGATTCAATGATGGAATACGTGTTACTGCCAATTCTGTTACACAATATACAGTAGACAATTCAACATCATTTAGTGAGAACATATTTTATTATCTTAACAATGGAAATCAGTACACGTTAGCTTTGACAAGCAATCCAACAAACATTGACAAAAATGCGCAATTCTTTGAAGACTCGGCAAATACATTTCTAGTCAGTCAGACCAATCCAGTTCCAGAATTTCCCATTGCCTTGATAATACTAGTAGCAGGAATGTTCTCAATCATCTTAATTTTCAAGACAACGGGCTTTGCCAGAATGATAGATCGTACGTGACAAGGGCAAAAAACATGTCCCATGGACAGTCATGGAATAATTGCGAGATCGACCCATCAGACCAGCCGCACATAGGTAAACGTGTGATAAAGGTCTAAAAATCCTGAGTGAACAGTTATTATGTAGCATTTAACAACGGAGATCATGTCAACAGAAGACAGACAAATGTTTCCTGCCACATGCGCAGACTGTAAAAAAGAAACACAGGTTCCCTTCAAACCAGCAGAAGGCAGACCAGTATATTGCAAAGAATGTTTACCAAAACA
>JANWJG010000054.1 GCA_025449485.1 Nitrosotalea sp.
ACAAAACATCCCAGCTGGTGAAAACTCCATACACCAGAGAGTTGAAAAGCCATAAAAATAGTGATTGTAACATTGACCTCCATCCTTGAATGAATTTTTTGTCAAATGGAATAAATCTACAGTTGCATGATCTGAAATTCCATATTTTGCCTTTTTTAATTGATTTAAAATCATGGGTTTGATCTGAATGAATTCATTCTCGGGTTCAATGGTCTCTCCAGAACAACTCATGCTGGATTTTCGTATTGGTTTTAAATAAATCTAGGGTGTGTTGTTTATTTCAAAAATGACACACAAGGAGCATTTTCCATTGGAACACAGAGAATTGTGCCTAAATATATCATGGCATAAAATACTAATCCTGCAGAGATTCCCATGGAAACCCACCACATTCTCAGCTTCATGTTTGCGATTAGTTTTTTTGTTGCTAATAAACCTAACCTTGATTTTCAGAAAATAATGCAAGTCTGATCTAAAATTTAGTTCTGCATTGTTTTCATCTCTTGTTTTATCCACAAAACTATCTTATATGACGAATTAATACATCTGAACATGAATGCTGCAAGAATAATCAAAGTAAAAGAACCTCTAGAAGTCCAATCGCTTGAAACTCCAAAACCACGTGGTTCCCAAGTTTTGATTAAAGTAGAATCTGCTGGCGTGTGTCATAGCGATATACACCTATGGGATGGCGGATATGAGGGTCCTGCAGGCTCATTCATGAAAACAACTGATAGAGGTGTCAAGTATCCATTAACTCCTGGACATGAAGTAGCTGGAGTAGTAGAAAGTATGGGCGAAGATGTGGAGGGATTTGTTAAGAATGAAAAAGTTCTAGTCTTTCCTTGGATCGGTGAAGGTTTATGTCCAGCTTGTAGGGTTGGCGATGAAAATCTTTGTGACAAGCCAAGATCTTTAGGTGTTTACAATGATGGAGGTTACGCAGAATATGTTCTTGTTCCAAATTACAAATATCTAGCAAAAATAAACGACATGGACACTGATGTGTGTGCTCCTCTGTCTTGTTCTGCTCTTACTGCTTATGGTGCAATTAAGACTGCAAAACTAAACCCTGATGATAATGTAGTGATTGTAGGTGCTGGAGGGCTCGGATTGATGGGTATTCAACTGGCTAAAGCAATCAGCGGTGCAAGAATAATTTCACTAGATGTTAATGATGATAAATTAAAAGTAGCAAAACAAAGCGGTGCGGATATTGTCATCAATTCTTCCAAAGAAGATCCTGTAAAAGCTATAATGGAATTAACAGGTAATTTAGGTGCTGATGCTGTTATTGATTTTGTCAATGCGACAAAATCTGTAGAAACTGACATGCAAATTCTGCGACGTAGAGCTCGTGTTGTTCTTGTCGGTTTATTTGGTGGTTCTCTGCAGTTGAATCTTGTAACTATGCCTACTAGAGCATACAAGTTAATGGGATCATATACAGGTTCCATGACTGATATGATCGAGTTAATTTCTCTTGCTCGCAGAGAAATAATAAAACCAGTGATCTCAAATAGATTCAAGCTCAATCAAGCAACTGAGGCATTAACAATGCTAAAAGAAGGAAAAATAATCGGTAGAGGAATAATTAACCCATAAAATATTTCCTGATTGTAGCAAAAATCAAGTTCTAAATGTACTAAAAGCTTGTAATCCTCTTGTTGAGTTAAGATTAATACTGGATTGAAAAGATTTTCTTTATGTGGCCCTTGTAGTACAGTGGCGAGTATAGGGGACTGTGGATCCCCGGACAGGGGTTCGATTCCCCTCAAGGGCCTTTTTTATTTAATTATAAAAGTTTGACAATTGGCATCTTTTCAATTATCTGATTTTTTAAAATATCCCAAACTTACTTGATTCCATCTCTTCTTTTATGGCTAACTTGACTTTGAGATTTTTTTGGCTGACCTTGTCGCTTAGCCATGTCAAAAACTTATGCTCCAAGCCTTTTCCTTTTATCTTCTCAAAATCTGGACCCATCTGATCTGATAGCCTTCTTACAAGAGACTTGTTGACACAAACTACATAGAAATGCCATCCAAATGCAAATTCTGAGTCAGTTACTATGAAATCATTTTCTCCATGAACCATCTTTTCTACATTGCCAAGTGTTGATATGATAGCTTTACTGGTGTTTTCATAATCTATAGCTGATACGTTGATGTTAATTCTTTCCTGCATCATGTGACTTTACGATGTTTACAAATAAAAACATGACTGATAATTCCACCTAGTGGTCAAGTAGGTGTTCAACTTCAATATTGAAAAAAGTTTTGAGAATTCCAATATAGCTCTTTACCGGGTCTGGTATCTCATCACCACATGCAATTCCGAGATTTTTTGCATTTATCCATATCACAAGTGTTTGAAGTATGGTTAGAAATCTGTCATTTTCAACATTTTTTGAACCAATAGCTTTGGAGTATCTGTCAGCAAATTCCCATGCAACCGCAAAATCAATACAATCTGTATTGAATATTGCAAGCATCTGGTCTCGTAGTGATTCTGCTTTTTTGAATGGTACAACATTTAGAATGTATGGAAAATCTATCTTGTCTGGCATGTATCCTGTAAGAGGACCCCATATGGTTATTATTTTACATCCTGGTTTTAGATTTTGAAATCTTGAAATCATATTCTCAATTATCTTTTCATCTGAAAACCAGAAGAGTATTACACTTGCATCACTAATATCGGCGATCGTGATATCCTGGTGTCTAAATGATCCATTTGTAATGTGTTTTTTCTGGAGTAATTCTTGACCATGTGATATTTTCTCACTGTTGTTATCAATGCCTATGGCTTTTTTTACCATGAATTCCTCTAAAGCTATTGTGATGCTATTGCCCTTACCGCACCCCAGGTGATAAAATATGTCATTTTTTGCAAGTTTTACAAATCTAAAGATCTCTCTTAGCGTCTCATCTGATAATTCTACATCTTCTCCACTGATTATTGAATTTGGAAGTGATGATAGATAATCCTCAATTTTCACTAGATCGATTGTAGTTTACACTAAATTTATTCTCTTATTCTCTCAAGGGCAGAAACTGCTTGCCACAGTGTAACTCTGACGTATGATGGCATGTTAGGATCCTGAGATATGTCATCTAGAAGGCTTATTGCATTTGCAGCTCTCACAGAAACAGGGGCGTCTTGTTTTTTCAGGTTTGTAACAAGATCAGTCAAGTCTTTCTTGATGTTTCTTGGAGTAGAAGGGTTTGATGCAATTTCAGCTAGTGTGTTGATGGCCGTATTCAGAGTATCAATATTTGGATCCTTTTTGTCGACCATTGTAACATTCAAGCTTATGCTAATTGAGCTTATTTTATAAAGTTTGCACTATATTTCTACAAAGATATTTTCTGATTCGACTATCACTTTATACGAATTCAGGTCTTTTATCTTGACGGGAAACTCAGAAAGATTGCCTGTTTTACAATCAAATTTTGCCCCGTGCCATCCACATGTTATGATCTGTCCCTCCAAATTTCCTTCAGAAAGGCTTGCTCCTGCATGAGTACATGTATCATTTACTGCATAATAATTTCCGTCTATATTTACAACAAGTATGTCTTTTCCGTCTATCGTGGCTTTTTGTATTTTGCCTGGAGTAAAATCGCTTGTTTTGCCAACAATTATCTTTCCCATGTTTGATGGTAAATTCCAACTCTTAATAATTTTAATGTCTATGCTCTGGAATGTAGAAGTTATTCCTTAGACAAATTTTACAGTATTTTGGAGTTTGCCAAGGTTTTCTATCTCCATTTCTATCTTGTCTCCATCCTTCAAAAATATGGCATCTGGCTTGTTTAACATGACTCCCGCAGGTGTTCCAGTAGATATGATATCTCCTTTCTCTAATGTCATTGCTTTGCTTAGTAGTGATACAATTGAGTATACTTTTAGATGCATATTTGATGTTGAAGAGTTTTGTCTGATATCTCCGTTTACCTTGGTTAGCATTTTCAGATTTTGTGGGTCTGGTATCTCATCTGCAGAGGTTATCCAAGGTCCACAAGGTGCAAAAGTATCAAAACCTTTTGCTCTTGTAAATTGTTTATCTTTTGCTTGTATGTCTCTAGCAGAAGCATCATTTAGAATCATGTATCCGAAAATAGCCTCTTTTGCCTCTTTTTCTGATATGTTCTTACAATCTTTACCAATGATCACTGCGAGCTCAATTTCATAATCAAGCTTTGAAACAAATGATGGACAAACTATGTCGGATGTAGCTCCATTGAGAGTTGTTCTTGGTTTTATTACTATTGCTGGTTCATCTGGTGGAATCAAGTTCTGTTCTTTTGCATGATCTTTGTAATTGAATGCCAAACAAATTATCTTGGATGGATTGGGAATTGGAGGAAGAAATTTGAAATCAGATAAGTTTTCTGTATATGTTAGATTTTTTGCATTGTTTTTTATTTCATCATACCAACCATCAAATAAGAAATCTTTGATACTTTGCGGTATTGGGATTCCAGTCTGCGATGTCATACTCTCTCTTGTCAAAACCTTTTCTCCATTGACAAAAGCATATGTTTCCATATTTTGTTTAAGTAATCTTGCAATCTTCATTTTCTTCACTTGTGTGTGTATATCGCTTGATTTGCAGAATCTTTTCTGCAATATCCGAATCTCACGAACTGGATTTCTGCTCCCACATTTAACTCTAAGTAGTGTTGTTCTGTAATAGCTTGCTTAACTTCTAGACTGTTCTCATTAAATTGGTCATTTATGAAGAGCACATCTGATATCAAAACTTCAATGTTTACTGGATTTTTTCTTGAAACCCATTGAATCTTGGGAATGTCTGGTTTGTAATTAGTGTCAGTGATCTCCCCTTCCATTTCTGGACCTGTCTTTGTTATTCTTATATTGTATAACTCTAGGAGTCTTATCTCATCGCCAATCTTGAGTGTCTTGGCATCACTTCCAGATATGTAGAAATTTCCATCTATCTTAATTTGTCTCTTACCCATGTTATTTTGTGGATGATTTGAAACTTCAATTTCAGTAAGATTGTTGTTGGTCACTGTCAATTTTACGGGGTCAAAGACAATGAATAATCTTATACTTTCTGGATCAATTATTTTTCGATTAAATGATTCAAGTGTTTCAAATGGTGGCATGGTATCAGATTTGGTAAAACCAAGAGACATGACAAACTTCCTAATAGCTTCAGGCACTATGCCTCTTCTGCGTAACCCTTCTAATGTTGGGAGTCTGGGATCGTCAAATCCTGATACTTTTCCTTCTTCTACTAGAGGTTTTAATACCCTTTTGGAGACTGGCATTCCTTCGAATTCTAGCCTTGAAAATTCTAACATTTTGGGTTTGCGCATACCCATCTTATCTAAAAGCGTGTAATAGAGTTCAGTCCGTAATTCATATTCTTTTGTTCTAAATGCATGTGTGATTCCATCTATGCTATCCTCTATAGATACTGCAAAGTCGTAATTTGGCCAAACTCTGTATTTGTTCTTGTGTATTGGGTGAGATTCATCTATTATTCTAAGCAAGGTAGGATCTCGCATGACTGTATTTTCTGAACTCATGTCTCCTCGAAATCTAACGATGGCCTCTCCTGGTTTGAACTTGTCAAACATTTTATTCCAACGTATGTTATTCTGCTCAAGATTTCCAGCTCTGCATTTGCATTGTATCATTTCTCTTCTATTCTTGCTAATTGTCTCCTTATCACATGTACATACATATGCATGACCTGCATCTATCAGTTCCTTTGCCTTTTTGTAAATTACTTCCATGTCATCTGAAGTATTTTTTATTAGATCATATTTGACACCGAGCCAGTCAAGACCCACTTTGATTGCAGCATAATACTCTAACCTCTCTTTTTCTGGGTTTGTATCATCAAATCTTAGAATAAGTTTTCCTCCGTACATCTTTGCATACTCTTCATCAATTATTGATGCCTTTGCATGCCCGATGTGGGGATAACCGTTAGGTTCTGGTGGAAAACGTGTAATGACCTTTCCCTGTTCTGCTCCCTCTAGTGGAGGTAGGCCAATTCTTTCCTGTTTTGGTTTTACTATTAAAAGTTCAGCATATTTACTCTCAAGTTCTTTTCTCTGTATTTCTACTGATAGTTTGTTTACATCAATGACTGTTTGTGAAATGAGTGGAATGACATCTTTTATCCTAGATCGTAATTCTGGTTTTGTACCAATTACCTTGGATATGATTGAATCATTCCTAGTTTTCCCGTCATGTTCTGACGCATTAAGGAGAGCAATTCCTCTGATCATCCTTTTTAACTCGTCATCCAATTAAAGACTCCTCTCTACCACAAAATCAAGCAAAGAGAGCAATTCATTTTTTGCAGGTCCATCGTATATTGATATGGCTTTCTTAGCTATGTTGGAATGATGTGCCGCCTTTTGTTTTATTGCTGTTTCTATTCCAAGAGAAGAAATGGTTGAAATGGCTTTCTCTACGTCACTTTTTGAAACAGATGAATTACCAAACGCATTCAATATTATTTTCTTTTCTTGTTTACCAGCTTTTTTAATTGCCATCAAAATTGGTAGTGATTTTTTCCCCTCTCTGATGTCATTTCCTACTGGTTTTTTTGTAATCTTTGGATCTCCTACAACCCCAATTAGATCATCAATTATTTGAAAAGATATTCCTAAATATCTACCAAATGTAGAAAGTCTTATCACATCTGACAAATTTTTGTTTGCTGCTATTGCTCCCATTGCACAAGATGCTACAAACAACGATGATGTTTTTTTCTCAATCATCTTTATGTATTGAGTTTCATTTGGTATCTTACTTGATTTTGCCATGCTGATGTCAAGTGATTGACCCTCGCATACGTCAGTACAAGCCTTTGCTAATGTGGCAACTAGATTTAGACCAACACCTTCTAGCTGATGCAGATAAGGTTTTGAAATGGTTTCAAATGCCCTTGAAAATAACAAATCTCCAGCAAGGATCCCATTTGGCATTCCGAATTTTACATGAACCGTAGGTACACCATGTCTTACCTCATCATTGTCCATGATATCGTCATGCACTAGTGTAAAGTTATGTACCATCTCAATTGCTGCAGCGGCAGGTATTGCTTGTCTTGTAGTTCCTCCCAATAATTGACAACTCTTGATGACCATGTATGGTCTCAATCTTTTTCCTCCATGCTCAATCAAATATCTTGCAGCTTGATACAGATCCTTTGGTTCACCTGAAAGCCTAGATGCTAGAAAAGAATCTATTTTGGATGTAGTTCTTGCAAGTTTTTCCAACTTCATTCTTTTTTTAGCTCCCATTTGTGATCTGGAAAATGATACATTAGTGATTTTTCTAATTTACTTTTCAAACCATCTTTGTTCCACATCTTAATGATTTCCTTATGTCTATCGCTTATGTCCTGACTTGATTCTGGTAGAAAGTATAATGCAACCAACATCCATGGACAAAAAATTTGCGGTGTATTGTTGATCTCTGATAATATTTGCTCCAATGTGACCCATCTGATGTTTGAAATTTCATCTTCTACAAGTTTTATTTTTGAAGGATCATCTAATATTCCAATTAATGTACCACAAACTTCATTTTCAGATCCTGTGTCTTTGTAAGGGACATGATACTCAAACTTGTACAAATAGTCTAGTTTGCATGTGACTCCTAATTCTTCAGGTAGCCTTCTTTCCGCAGATGAAACATAATTCTCTGA
Source organism: Nitrosotalea sp. (assembly GCA_025449485.1). Classification (GTDB taxonomy): domain Archaea; phylum Thermoproteota; class Nitrososphaeria; order Nitrososphaerales; family Nitrosopumilaceae; genus Nitrosotalea. The sequence goes on from JANWJG010000054.1 coordinate 7,706, forward strand.
TTGTCTTGGATGACTTGCCACTGTTCCATCCCAATCTCCAGGCCATAACATTTTACTCATACTTCGCTGTGTAAGCAAAAGCTGTCCTTCTTGGTTGAACAAAAATATGGTAAAAGCTCTATGAAGTTTTCCATTTGGAAGATGACACTTTACTTTTTCTTCAGATCCTATTGGATTATCATTACTATCTACAAGAATGAGGTGTTCCATGATTATCCCCTAAATATTGTTCCTTCAAAACTCTTGTCATTTATTGCATTTATTATCCTCTTTGGAAAATTACCATTCACAAAGAAAACATCTGTCCCATTCTTTGATATGTTAAACGCCTCCTTTATTTTACGAGTCATGCCTCCTGTTACATCCATTGATACTTCTGAAGTGATCGGTTTTTCTTTTGTGATTTCGCGCAAAAGCCTCTTACTTTTCATGTCAGAATATACTCCATCTACATTAGTAACGAAAATTGCAAGGCGGGGGAATAATATTTTGGAAAGAATTCCCATAATCATGTCTCCTGACAAAATGTAAAACTTGTTTTTTCCAAACCACATTATATCTCCATAAGAAATTGGCATTAATCCTGCTTTTGCAATTTTTGGGATCTCTTTAACTTTCTTGATCAAAGGTTTATCACTCATCATAAAATCACTAGGAGGTAAACAATATGGTTTTAGGCCTGATTCTAGCAATGATTCTAGTACAATACTATTTAGTTCTACCATGGAATTTTTAACGTAAGAAATTCCTTTAGCTTCATGTCTTTGAGGTTTTGTATGCATGTCATATTTTACAGACCAATAATGTCCAAACGAACCTCCACCGTGTACTATGACAAGTGGTTCATTGACATTTTTTAGACTTGCAGCAATTTTCTTTATTGAATTTCTATTTGGGGTTAATGGTTTATTCTTGTTAGTAATTATTGAACCTCCGAGTTTTATCAAGATCATGATTTTTAACAGTGCTATGGACGGTTTTAAAAAGTATATCACTAAAATGGTGATTGTTGACCAGACTCTACTCGTTCTTTCATTTTTGATTGATGCCTGTAAATTATTGATATGTTTCTAGTTCAAATTGGTGTGTTCTATGAATATCTGAGGCCGCTGTAGTCAATCTTTGTCACAAAACAATCTGAGATTTTTCTTAAATTGTTCAGTGTATCTTCACTGTTAGAATTGTCAACAAGAGAAATTATACATCCGCCTCCGCCAGCTCCTGTTATCTTTGCTCCATAAGATGTCTTTTTGGCTTCATGGACCAAGAGATCTATTTTTTCTGTAGAGACTCCTATCTGTTTTAGCAAATCATGATTTTTTAACATTAGTGAACCTAATTTGTGTAAATCATTTTCTTTCAATGATGATGTGGCATCGTCAACTATGTCTGTCTCTTCTCTACATAATCTGTTGAAAAGATCTTCATTTTTTTCTTTAAAAATTCTAACTTGTCTTACAACATCTTGCGTATTGTGGACCTGTGCTGAGTTTGATATTATGAAATTCAAATCATTTCTTGATGTTATGTCTCCAAATCCATTTTTAAGATCATACGATACTAGTCCACCAAACGTAGATACTGATGAATCTGCCCCTGAGTTTTGTTCAAATATAGTACGTTCTGCCTGTATGGCTATCTTCACTACATCCTTCTTTGATAGTTTGCTAAACAATCCATTGACTGAAGCCGTAACTGCTACACATGCAGCAGATGATGATCCAAGTCCTACTCCTGGAGGTATCTCTGATTCTAAAACTATTTCTATTCCATTTTTTATGGAATTTTCTTTTATTGCTTTTTGTGCTACGTAGAAGAAAGGCTTCATAAATTTTTGTTGCACTTTTCCTAAATTGTCTAGCGAATCTATGCTTATTTCTGATTCTCCCAGAGAAGATCTTATTCTGATCACTTTCTCATCGATAAATTGTGATGTTGCAGTTATTCGTTTGTCTATGGAGCATAACACAGCTTTCATGCCATATACCACAAAATGTTCTCCAAAAAGAATGATTTTTCCAGGAGCTGATGCTATAGATTTCATGAAAATACTATCGACGCATATCCTACCACTGAACTCTTGTCTCCTACTATGTCTCCACTAGTAGCATATTTGATCAAGGTGCCCTTGGTTGCTCCAAGTTCCTTACAAGCTATCATTGTAGATGCAATCGCTCCGTAACCACATGCACTAATCTGTTTTTCTTGCAATATATTATAAAATTTGTCTACATCTAGATTTACTATTGTATCTATCAAAGATTTATCCTGCTTGTGTGCAAAATCATTCGGCTCATAATGAGTAAAATCTGAAGAACCGATTATGATGGTGTTTTTAATTTTTGAAATCATTGCAATGGATTTGCCAACTTCAATTGCGGTATGGTGGCTTTGATCAATTAAAATCAAAGGTAAAAGCTTGAATTTATGAGAAAATATCTCTTGAAGCATTGGAATTTGTACTTCTAAACAATGATCTCTTGTATGAGAAAAAAAATCAAACTCTATTAATTTTGAAATCTTGTTGATCTCAATTGCAGATTCTGTATCTGTCTCTACATCTCCAATAGGCGTTCTCCATACTCCATCTTTCATTGTAGCAACATCTCGTCCTATTCCCCAGTGATTTGGTCCTATGATTACTACAAGTTCAGGTTTCTGTGATGATATTGCATAGTATGAATCTGCAGCTATTGGCCCAGAGTATTCATATCCTGCATGTGGACATATGACACCGATAATTTTTTCATTATGCGGTGAGGGTGGCAATGATCCTGGACCGTATTTATGTAAAAAACAATTCTTTATGCTTGATTTTAGTTCTTGATTTGTTTTTGGATAGAACATCCCAGCAACAGCTGGTGTCCTTACCTGCATTGTGTTATTGCCTCTGGGTTCTCATTCTCGGGGTAGGGGTTCTTTCTGTTTCTTCTTCTAGCTCTTCTTCTGTTATTTTGGTTTCAAAGTCGTCTATTTGGTACTTCATAGAATCCACATTTTTTAATTTGCCTTTCTGCATTAGTATCTCTCTTGCTAAAAGCCAATAGGTAGCAGCTAGGGATTTTCTTCCTCTGTTGTTTGCTGGAATTACCAAATCTATTTTGGAAGTAACATTATCTGTATTGGAAATTCCTATTACTGGAATTCCTGCATTAGTAGCTTCCACAACTGCTTGTTCATCTACTTGTGGATCTGATATGAAAACTAACTCTGGCTCTCTATAATATGGTAATGAGGGATTTGTTAGAGTTCCTGGCATGAATCTTCCGAGCATGGGAGTTGCACCTGTGACCTCACAGAATTTCTCAACTGGAGTACTGGCATATTCTCTACCTGAACAAACTAAAATTTTTGTAATGTCCGCTCTATTGATGAATTTAGCAGCTGTTTGAATTCTTGATAATGTTTTTTTACTATCTATGATGTAAAGTCCCTCATTTGTTGCCTTTGTGACAAATGGAGTCATGAATTTTGTTTTTACTTGAGTACCTACTCTTATTCCAGTAGAAAGTACGTATTTCTCCATGTGTTCAACGTCTTCTTGCTTGCTCATTGTGTGTTTCTAAATCTCGGCCATTCCACGTATTAAATCATACTCTGAAAGTCGTATCAATTCGTTAAGTTTGGCCATCCTTTCTCCACCCAATATGCCAACCTTGAGCATCTTTGATTTGGTAGCAACTCCAATATGTGATATGTGGGAGTCTGTTGATTCACCAGATCTATGTGATGTGATTATCCTTATCTTGTTGTTGTTTGCTTCTTTGGCAAATTCAAGTGCATCATAAAGACTTCCTGCCTGATTTACTTTCAATATCGCCCCACTACACGATCTCATTTTTACTGCTTTTTTGAGAATCTTTGTATTCGTTACCAAGAGGTCGTCGCCAGTTATAAGAACATGAGGAAATCTCTTGGTCAAAATTGCCATGTCTTCAAAAGCTTCCTCATGAACAGCATCTTCTGCATACACAAGTTTGTATTTTTTTATTATGTCTGAAGCAAACTCAATCTGTTTTTCAGGAGTGTTTTCAAAACCTGCTCTATCGTATACATATTTTTTTTTCTTTTCATTCCATTGTGTGGACGATGCAAAATCTACTCCTAATGAAACTTCTTTTCCTAATGTAAAACCGAGTTGTTCACAAGCTTTTGCAGATATTTCCAAGGCTTCATCATTTTTTAATTTTGGAGCCCAACCTCCCTCATCACCTCTTCCATTTGTAAAACTTGGATCCTTTTTCGCCAAAATTTTCCCTACTTCTTTATGTACCATTAAATTAACGTCTATTGCATCACGAACAGTCTTAGAACCTGTGGCACAGACTAGAATTTCTTGAATGTCTGGTGTACCTGGTCCTGCATGTGCTCCTCCTCCGAGGATATTTCCAAGAGGAAATGGGTATCTAAAAGTGGAATCTTTTGTAAGTAATTTGAACATTGGCATCTGTAGAGATTTTGAAGCTGATTCTATTGATGCAATAGTTAATGCAAATGCAAGTGAGCCACCGACTTTTGAGTAATTCTGAGTTGAATCGATTTCTCTTAAGGTCTCATGAACTATCTTCAGATTGGATGGATCAAGACCTATGAATTTCTTTACATTTTTTTTTAAAATCTCTAAACTCTTTTCTGGTTTATTCTGTGGAAAGCTTTGAGCTTCATGTTTTCCAACACTTGCACCTGACGGAGCACAAACTCGTCCTACATGTTTGTTGTCTGATATTACATCAATTTCTATAGTTTGACTTCCTCTACTGTTGTAAAGTATTCTGCCTTTGATTGAAGTAATCTTAGGCATTCTATTCTAGTTCGGATCTTACTTCTTGTTCTCTTCTTCTGATGGCTTCGTAGAATGGAATGACTTGATGAATTGTCTCAACCGATGTCAGTATCATTGTTCTACAACAATATCTTTTAAAACCAAAAGAGTCTAAAACTTTTCCGGGATCCTCTCCGCCTTTTACACGACTTTGATATTCTTTAAACTTGTCAGCAATCAAATTTCCACAAGTAAAACATCTGACAGGGATTAGCACAGTCACAAAAAGTAATCAAGGCTTATAAAAACCATACATGGGTAAAACCAAATGCGGGAGTCGCCCAGCCTGGTCAAAGGCGCTAGCTTGAGGGGCTAGTATCTTAGGATTTCGAGGGTTCAAATCCCTTCTCCCGCATTAATGATTTTCAGATAATGTATATTGGAAAAATTACATTTCATTATGGGATCTCTATCTATAGTGATTCTTGAATTCCTGTTTCTCTGTTCGTTATTTGGATTATTGGTAAATTACTATGTTAGGTCGTATTTTTATAACTAATATTATGATCCACTACAAATGGTCCGAGCACTTTGAATTTTATATCACTTGGAATGTATGTAGAAATTCTGGTTTATCTATGGATATGCATTTTGGTAAAGCCCTTATTTGACATCAAAATTCTGTATTGATATGGAAATCACTGTAAAACAAATGATGCAAATTGAAGAGAATGGGCATCAAATGGGCTTTTTTAGAAAATTGATGATGGAAAATGCTGGTGCCTCTACTGTACGATACATTGTTGAACGTTACCCTGATTTAAAATCCAAGATAACGATCTTTGCTGGGTTGGGAAATAACGGAGGAGATGCTTTTGTCGTGGCTAGACATTTAGCAGCCTTTGACTATCGTCCTACCGTCATACTTCTAGGGCATCCTGAAAAAATAAAAACAGAGGAATCTAGATCTAATTGGAAAATTTTGGAAAAAATGAATTCTGTAAATCTTGTACTTGCCTTTGATACGAACGGAATTGTAAATGATGCCGAAGTTATAGTAGATGGAATACTAGGAACTGGAATACATGGAAAGATTAGAGAACCATATTCCTCAGCAATAGATCTGATAAATCAATCTCACGCTTTCAAACTATCTATTGATGTGCCATCAGGCCTTGATCCAGATACCGGAGAAGTAAATGACAAATGTGTAAAAGCAGATGTTACCATAACTTTTCACAAGATGAAAATTGGAATGCCAAAGGCGCAAGATGTGTGTGGTAAAATAATGGTTGAAAAAATAGGAATTCCGCCTGAAGCGGAGATTGGAGTATTGTTGTGAAAGTACACCAACTCCAAGTAGGAAATATGCAAAATTTTACCTATGTTCTTGAAGATGAGGAGACAAAGGAATCTGTCATCATAGATCCATCATGGGATCTGGAACTGGTTATAGAAATTATAGAGAGAAATGATCTAAAAGTCAAATATATCATAAACACGCACCATCATTTTGATCATACTATTGGAAACGATGCAATTGTGAAATACACTAAATCTAAAATCTTACAACACGAAGCCTCTACTTTAAAAAATGATGTACGCATATCTGATGGCGAAAAAATAACATTTGGCAAATCTGAACTTGTTGTGATACATACTCCTGGACACTCAAAAGATAGTATCTGTTTAGTTGGTGATGGGAAAATCTTTTCAGGTGATACACTTTTTGTAGGAAACTGTGGTAGAATTGATTTACCTGGAGGAAGTGCAAAAGAACTTTATCATAGTCTATTTGATACACTCTACAAACTTGATGATGATCTCATGTTGTATCCTGGACACAATTATGGAAGCTCTCCAAATTCAACTATAG
>JANWJG010000055.1 GCA_025449485.1 Nitrosotalea sp.
CCCTTTACCGCAGGTCGTCCGTTCTTTAGCTTAACTTCCTTTGGGTTTGAGATGTCGACTTTTTTTCTGCATTTTACGCAGTATGCTTGAGTCATTTCAACTTCTTACGAAGGAAGTGGTATATAGCAAGACGCTGTAAAAATTATTTCACTATACACTAGAGGGTGTTAAATTTTTACATGGTCTAATTCAGATCATGGATCTAGTTTTTACATAAAAACATGGATTTTTATGATATTTCTTATGAGGAAAGGATCCAACTCCATGAAATTAACAAATTGGCTACAAGAATAAGCAAATTGTGGAATGTAGTTATGCTTTTAAAAGCCACAAAGAGACTCACACCTGAATGGCGAGTAAGAAAGGCATCGTTATCACGGCTGTCATATTAGCAGCCATTGCAGGAGCAAGTTTTGCAGTCTGGTTCGTCCCACAAAATCATGGCTCGTCTGTAATGGTCTCAGATTACAAAAGCGAGTTAGATAGTGTAAAAGAACGACATTCTCTCATCATTTCAGACATGGAATCAAACCTCAAAGGACTATTAGACAAGAGCGTGTCCCCAGATAACTTTACAGCCCAAGCCCAGATCTCATCATCTCAAACCACCTCATTGGTAAGTGAGATGGTAGAAAGTAACCCCCCAACAGAATGGAAACTAAGCTATGGAGCATACTTTGAATCTCTCAAAAAGTACAACGACTACCTAGCCGAGACAATATCACTTGCAAACAAGATCAAGGAGGGGTCATCTACTGCAGACATTAATGATGAGATTACAAAGGTGAATGCTCTCAAGCAAGAATCAGATTCTTTGGCATCAAAGTCAAACCAGACTCGTCCATAAAATTCTCAAGAGTATGAGATTAGAGTAAGATACCTTGAAGCATTTGTAAAAATTGATAGAAACTACATTAATTAATAGGAAATGCGATTTTCGTCTATACAATGTCAACAAAAGAGGCTGAATTACAAAGCGGGACAACTGAAACAAAGACCAGCAGACTCTTGGTCATCTGTGTTGATAGAGATGATGATATTGGAAGTAAGGCAGGAGTTGTCACTCCAGTAATAGGACGTAATGCCTGTATTGAAGCAGCGCAGAGACTGGCATTAGAAGATCCAGAGGATGCAGATTCCAATTCAATTTTTGCAGCTGTTAAAACATTTGAAGATTTGACAAGCAAGGGATATCAGGCAGAGGTAGCATTGGTTTCAGGTACACAAAACAAAGGAGTGCAGGGAGATGAAAAAATTGTTGCACAGGTAAAAACAATTACAATGAAGTTTGCTGCAAACGGTGCAGTCATAGTATCAGATGGAGAAGATGATGAAAGTGTCATACCAATAATTCAAAATGTTTTGCCCATAGTTTCTGTAAAAAGAGTCGTAATGCGAGCAAGTAGATCAGTAGAATATTCTTATGCAGTACTTGGAAGATATCTCAAGACAATAGCATTTGATTCAAAATACTCCAAGTTCTTTTTAGGAGTCCCTGGAATGCTTTTACTAATAGGCGGAGTAGCTACAGTTCTTGGACTGACCAGAGAAATATTTGCAGTCCTAGTTAGTATTTTGGGAGGGGCATTTTTGATAAGAGCTTTTGATATTGATAGAGCATGGACGAATTGGAACAAGCCTACACCTGGTGGATTCATACGAACATTTACTCTAGTGGCAGGAATTGTCATGATTCTTGCATCACTTACAGCTGGCATTGGTGCTGCAGTACCTGGTATCACTACAAACCCTGACAGCATTTTGAAATTAGTTTTGAATCAGCAAACAACTGGACTCTTTGTAGCAGGAATGTTACCTTTCCTTTGGATGGGAATAGGATGTATTTTTGGAGGCTCGTTGTTAAGCAGTTGGTTCAAGGGAAGCATTAGATCAATTACAGACATTCTAAGACTCATTGTACTAGTTACGCTATATCCAGTTGTTTCTCAATTCACTACAATCATGATAAAAGGAGAAAGTCCGTATACTCTGATTCCCCCACTACTGCTGGGTCTTGCAGTAATACTCATATCAGCATCCTTACTCTTCCATAAATACAGAAAGAAGAAGGGTGGCGAAGTACTATCAGAATAAAAGACAAAGTTCTCAACTTGGGCGGTTTTTACAGTCTATACTCTAAGAGACTAGAGAGTGACATCCAAAGTGGGGATATGCCAAAACACATTGCTATAATTCTTGATGGAAATAGAAGATGGGCAAAGCGTAATCTTATCATGAAGATAGATGGTCATTTTAGAGGCGCTGATGCAGTAGAAAAATTACTGGATTGGTGTGAGGAGCTAAATATCAAAATAATCACCTTGTATGTGTTATCAGCAGAAAATCTAAACAGAAAGGACGATGAATTGGATTACCTCTATGATTTGATAAATGAAAGATTACACAAGTTGTACAATGATCCAAGAATACACAAGAACCGAATGAAGGTAAAGGCAATTGGCAGTATTGAGTTGTTACCAGATTTCCTAAGAGAAATTCTCAACAAGCTTGAGGATGTTACAAAAGATTACGATGATCATTACCTAAACATTGCAATAGCTTATGGAGGACAAGACGAACTCGTTGATGCAATCAAAAAGATAGGATCCAGAATCAAAGATGGATCTCTTGATGTAAACCAGATAGATAAAGAAGTAATTGAATCCAGTCTATACACTTCACATTTGCCGCAGTCATCTCCAGATATGATACTACGAACGTCTGGAGAAAAACGATTGAGTGGTTTTCTACTTTGGCAGAGCGCCTATAGTGAACTTGTCTTCATGGACGTATATTGGCCAGAATTTAGAAAAATAGATCTCATGCGTGCAATTAGGACTTTTCAGAAGAGAGGTCGCAGGCTTGGAAAATAGAAATACTGGAGATAAGAAACTCTTTGTGTAAATGTTAGAAGAGAGATCTGCAGGTTCAATCATCTATCGTCAATCATCGGAAGGAAAGATGTACTTGCTTTTGAACTACCCTTCAGGTCATTGGGATTTTGTCAAGGGAAATATTGAGAAAGGCGAGACCTTCAAGCAAACGGTTCTAAGAGAGATAAGAGAGGAGACTGGAATATTAGACATTACATTTGTAGACGGATTTGAAGACAAGATAGAATATCATTATCAACGAGACGGTCAAGTAATACACAAGGAAGTTGTTTTCTTTGTATCAAATACAAAAACAGATCAAATAGTGTTATCACATGAGCATTTGGACTATACATGGTTAAACTATAACGATGCACTTGGAAAGTTGACCTACAAGACTGCCCAAAAGTTATTCAAAAAAGTTAAAGATCTATGATCTGAGAGTTAACTCTTGGAGTTTTTGTGCTTCAAGTTGAGGATTTTTTGAATTCAGAATTGTCCTTCCTACAATGAGATATTTTGCTCCTGCATCCAGTGCATCAGTTGGATCTCCGCCCTGGGTTCCAACTCCAGGTGAATAGATATCAAATCTCCCCTTTGCCTTTTTGGCTGACAATTCAATTAGTTTTGGAACTGTGGCACCAACAACTATTCCATCTACGTGTAATGAATAGGACCACTTTAAGAAAAGATCATGGATGTTTGACATTTTTCCACTAGATGGGTCTTGTACCCTAAGACCATATCCAAGCTTTGCTCCAGGATGGCTCATGTGCACCAATGATATCACGCCTTTACTGTTTCCATGAGCATTTTTAACAAGTTGAGACAAATTTTCTGGTCCCATTATTGGGTTGGTAATCACAGCATCAAATTCACTGTGCCATAGTCTTTGCAAAGTTATCATGTTGGTATTTCCGATATCATTGAGCTTGATATCAGCAATAGTTTGCAAACCAAAGTCATGTGCAGTTTTGTTTATTTTTTTAATGCTTTTTTCACCCAGAGGCAATAAGAGATGGAAATTAAATTTTATAGCGCATAGATATTTTCCAAGTGTTTTAATATTTTTCAGAGTTTGTTTTTCAAGTGACTCTAGATTTGTATCATCAAGATCATTTGCAAGTATTATAGAGCTTGTAGAAGAAGAATTCTGCATTCGTTTTCTAAAGCTACTCATAGCTTGACTAGAGGATGCTTACCTTTGAGTTTTATCACTTTGAGGTACGAGTATCCGTGGTCATTTACTGTATTGACAAAAGACGGTTCTGCACCATCTTTGCTAGAGTATCTTAGGAATGGTTTTGTGGGCTCGGAATCAAGTTTAACATGACAAAAATATGAAGTCTCATCGGATTCGTTGAAATTCATGAATACACCCACATTCCATTTATCATCATCTGGAAAAGTAAAGAGTGGGAATGGTGATTCCTCAAATCCATAGCTTAGTTTTATCAAACTTGTAAGATCCTCAAGCTCAATTGATTGGTATGCTACATCTGGAGGCGATGTAGTTTCAGGCTTGAGAGTCTCAGGGAGTGATTTTACTCTCACAATTGGAGAGTAGATATACATTGGATTTGAGACAGTATTGACAATATCATAATCTTCTTTTCCAGCCTTGAATCCATATGATAGATAATGTCCACTTTTGTCTGTCTGGACATAATAATTGACAGACCTTTCCTTGAGAAGGTCCATCTGAACTGAGATTATGCTTTTTCCATCAAGTTCAAAAGAAAAAGCAGTACGTGGAACTCTTTCTAGTGCACATACCATTCTTGAAAATTCAGTCATATCAGATACTTCAATGTAAAAAGGAAGTTTTGCCATGGGATTTCTCAAAAACTATCCACATTAAAAGTAGTCGTTTACGATTCTTTTTTCTCTACTATCTTCTGTCAATGATGTCGTTTACGTCAGGTCCAGTTCCAATCAGTGTAACAGGCACTTTGAGTTGGTCTTCAATATTTTTTATAAAATACTTGGCAGGAGAACTCAAATCTGAAAATGATTGCATGTGTGCACATTCAGGAAAGACCACATCAAGTTTTGTGATTCCCAACTGTGTTGCACTGTTTAGCATTATAGAACGCTTTGCAAGATCAAAATCAAATTCAGCTGCGCGTCGTTGTCGTCCAGTTACAGTTCCCACTTCTTGCCATCCTTTTGCAACTGCTTTTTCTGGAGCAATTTCATTTTTTAGTGGACCTTCACCAACTCTAGTTACAAAAGATTTGAAGACAACAAGTACCTCATCAACGCTTTTTGGTCCTATTCCAACATCTGCACATATTGCAGACGCAGTTACATCCTTTGATGTAACATATGGATATGTGCCATGCCATAATGAAAGAAATGTACCTTGAGTTCCCTCTACAATTACATTTTCCTTTCTCTCAAGTGCAAAATTTACTTGATTAGGAATATCATCAAGGTATAAAGTAAGAGATTCTACATCTCGTGCAAGTTTGAGTGTTCGCATTGCCCTATCGGCATTAGCTGGTCCTGTGCCAGTTCCGGTACTGCCTATTGATTGTTTTAGTCTCCCACCAGAATCTGTTGTTCTGTGAGATTCTTCAATTATACCGCATTGAAAATCCACAAAGGACCTATCTTGAGTTCCAAACTCTTCTATTTCTTTTAAAAGCACTTCAGGACTCACTACCACTCCTGGTCCAATGAGCAATCTAGTACCTGGATTCAAAAAAGCACTTGGTAACATTCTAACTTTGTATTTTTTATTTTCATGTTCTATTGTATGGCCTGCATTAGGTCCTACTCCACCACGAACAGCTACTGTGGGATTATCTTTCATGGCAAGATAAGAGACAATCTTTCCTTTTCCCTCATCACCATAGAAACCACCAACGATAACTGTAGAAGGCATACACATGGTGAGCATAACCGGATATATTTAAGCCAAATCTTAGCAATACGATTTTAGAATAGATCCAAGTC
>JANWJG010000056.1 GCA_025449485.1 Nitrosotalea sp.
AATTTACAGCATTAACATTTTCACCAAAACTCCAGGAAATTGTCCGTGGAGAAATTGTCGAGATTACAGACTTTGGAGCATTTGTCAGAATTGGTGCAACAGATGCATTGTTACACTTGTCACAAATCATGGATGACTATCTCAAGAGCGATGTCAAGTCTGGCATGATCCTTGCAAACCAGAGCGGAAGAACAATGAAGATTGGAACAACACTCCGTGCAAGAATTACTGCAGTATCAATTGGCAAGACAGCAGCTATGAAAGTTGGAATCACATGCAGACAGCCATTCTTGGGTGCAGACGAATGGATTGAAGAAGAAATTAAAAAATCTAAAAATCCAGCTGCCGCAGCTGCTGCCGAAGTCAAGAAACCAAAATCACCTCCGTCTGGTGCAGCTGAAAAAGTAAAGCACGCGGAGGCCAAGTGATAAGACATGGTAAGAGAATTGGCTTGTCGCAAATGCAAATTTGTTACAGTAGGAAAAGTTTGTCCAATATGCAAATCATCTGATCTAAGTCCAGACTGGAGTAGTTCAGTTCTTGTTGTAGACCCAACAAATTCTCTAGTTGCCAAATCTCTAGGAATAAAAGAGAAAGGCAAGTATGCACTCAAGGTAACATAGGTTGCAACCAAGTGCAAAAAAACAGCTAGAAAGATTTCTTGCCGAAGATATCAAAAGTGGAGACATTACAAGCAAACTACTCACAAGGAAAAAAATTACTGCAAATATAATATCCCGTGAAAACGGCATTGTTGCTGGTGTATCATATGCCAAAGAGATTTTTACATCAAAAAATTGCAAGGTAACAGTACACAGAAGAGATGGACAGACAGTTGCCCCAAACCAAAAGATACTAACAGTCATAGGGGATACATATTCAGTACTATCCCGTGAGAGGACTGCGCTAAATTTAATGTCAAGAATGAGCGGTATTGCAACCCAGACAAGTGAATATGTGAAAAAAATCCGTTCTGCAAATCCCAAGGTTGGACTCTATTCCACAAGAAAGACAGCACCTGGTTTGAGAATCTTTGACAAGGATGCAGTGGAAATTGGTGGAGGGCACAAACACAGAATGTCACTTGACCAGATGGTTATGATAAAAGACAATCACATTGCTGCATCAGACTCTTTTTTGGGTTTGATAAGACGTGCAAAACAAAAACACAAGAAAATCGAGGTTGAAGTAGAGAACCTCAATGATGCAATCATTGCTGCAAACGAGGGTGTAGAGATAATCATGCTTGACAACATGTCACCTCCAATTATCAAAAAAGTAATTTTTGAGCTCAAGCGACTGAACTTACGAAATAAAGTAAGGATAGAGGCGTCAGGTGGGATAAATCACTCAAACGTGGTACAGTATGCAAGATCAGGTGTAGATATGATATCTATTGGAAGACTGACAAGCTCCGTTGTAGGGTTAGACCTTAGCTTGGAAGTTAGTTGATTGCAAGCATACGTTCTATTGCAAGATGAGCCTTTTCTGCAATATTTCTTGGAACTTTAACTTGGTACTTGTTTTCTTGCAAAGACGCATACACCTTGTCAAGTGTAATCATCTTCATGTATTTGCATATGGCATTCTCAGACATGGGGATGAATTTCTTGTCTGGGTTTTGCTTTTGCATCCTGTATAGAATGCCAGTCTCTGTTGCTACAACAAATTCCTTTGATGGAGAATTTTTGGCATGATTCATCATACCTTCTGTTGACAAGACTTGGACTTGCCTTGAACCATAATCTCCTGATGCAATATCGTACATTACTGAAGAGGTACAGCTGCATTCAGGATGGACCAAGAATTCGGCATTTGCGTGCTCTCTTAGCTTTTCCTGGACATCCTGAGATCGAATACCGGCATGGACGTGGCACTCACCTGCCCATATGAACATGTTATTTCTGTTTGTCATCTTGGCAACATAAGAGCCCAAGAACATGTCTGGCAAGAAAAGGACTTCTCTGTCTTTTGGAATGGAATTTACAACATTTACAGCATTAGATGAAGTACAGCAGTAATCAAGCTCTGCCTTTACTTCGGCAGATGTATTGACATATCCTACAGTGATTGCTTTTGGATGCTCTGACTTCCATTTTTTTAATTCTTCAGCATTGATGGTATCAGCAAGTGAACATCCTGCACCAAGGTCTGGGATTAATACAGTTTTATCAGGACATGTTATTGCAGCAGTCTCTGCCATAAAGTGAACACCGCAGAAAAGAATTGTTTTTTGTTTTGTCTTGGCAGCCTGTCTTGACAACCCTAGAGAGTCCCCTACATAATCTGCGATATCCTGTACATCTGGAAGCTGGTAATTGTGAGCAAGAATTAGTACATCTTTTTCTTTTTTGAGTTTGAGTATCTCAGACTTGATATCCATATACGAGATATCTTAGCAGCGTGTCATCTTTAAAGCGTCATGATGTTGACAAATTTATCGGCAATAATCGATCCAGACGGCAAAATTTACCATCAGGTGCCTATATTTAGTGAAGTTCCACAAATCTTTTTGAGGCATTCTATTGCAGCAAGTGTTGCAAGCCTGCTTGTTTTGGGGTTGCTTGGACTGGGCACATTTTCTACCTTTATTGAAAACTTGCCAAACTTTCCTGCAGCCTGGATTTCATGAGTATTCTTGTCAGTGTGAGGGTCGGCAACTATCTTTACCCGAGTCTTTTCACTGCCAATTCCTGCAAGGCTTAACAGTGCTGCAACATTGATGTTTGCAGGAAATAACTTTACTGCCTCTTGTGCGCTTCCTTCATAGACGGTAGTAGATTGTGTGATTTTATCAGGATCAATAGATGACGTCTCAAAGAACTTGGCACCTTTCAGTGCTTTTGGATTTTTTGTTGTCACAAGTGTTACGGTATCCAGATCATCTTGTACTGCTCGTATTCCATCAAGGCCAATTATTGCACCAGACGGGAGATAGACTCGCTTGTTAAAATCCTTGCAACCATCCATGACTATATCAAATATGGATTCATCAAGCAATGCACCTACACTCATTATCATTACATCTTTTCGATTTTGCAATATGCTTAGAATATCATCACGTACTGCATCTTGTGATGCTGCCTCTATTATCATATCAACTGGAGATGCTGCAAGTAATCCCACATTTTCTGTTATGACAGGTTTATTTTGTAACTTGGCTACAAGTTTTGCAGAATTATCTTTAGAGAAATCATAAATATGTGTAAGCTTGGCAGAAATTTTTCCAGAATCTATTGCAAATGCAATCTCTGATCCTATTGCTCCACATCCAAGTAATCCCACTCGTTTCAATCTAAATTTCTAAGATTCATCCTTGTTAAATCTGTTATCAGGTTTTAACAAAATATTGAATTATCTAAAGCGACCATAGTATCATGGAGACAAGAAAATTGGAAAAACACGAGTCTACACTGATTGAGAAGGTTCTGTTCAAGATAGCAAAACAGTGGATAGCAGGAGATACAATGGAAGAGGCACTCAAGTCAGCAAGAAACGCAAATACAAACGGCATGAATGCCATACTCAACAAGTTGGGCGAACACATGACATCAAAGGCCCAAGTAAGCCAGACAGTAGAAGACTATCTAACACTTGTCTCAAATTTACGAAGATCAAAGATAACTGGAGGGCTATCCATAAAACCGACCCAGGTAGGACTTGCCATCAGCACAAAAGAGTGTCTTTCAAACCTTGATACCATAATAGAAAAAGCACTAGAGTTCCAGTCTTTTGTCTGGATAGACATGGAGTCATCAGAGTATACAGATGACACATTCAAGATATACCAAAATTTGTTTGAAAAATATGAAAGGCTTGGTGTAGTGATACAGGCAAACCTCAAACGCACCGAAAATGATCTTTGCATGTTGTTAAAAAATGGCTCCAAGATTCGTCTTGTCAAGGGAGCGTATCACGAGACCCCAAAGAACGCATACAAGACAAGACATGAAGTAGATGAAAATTATAAAAAATTAATGAATGTTTTATTTGAGCAGGGAAACGAGTTTGCAATAGCAACACATGATTCCAAGTTAATTGACCTTGCAATGGAACTATCAAAAAAACACGAGAAAAAATTTGAGTTTCAAATGTTAAAGGGAATACGTGATGAACTAAAACCCATTTTGGTCAAGAGTGGCTTTGAGGTTTCAGAGTATATTCCATATGGAACCAACTGGCTTCCATACTCAATAAGAAGACTGAAAGAGAGAAAACGAAACATACTGCTTCTTGGAAGTTCCTTTATTCACGCGCATCGCGTCTGAGTCTGCTCTCGCAAGAATTGTAAAAGATAGTATGCCCCTCCTGCGCCCTTTCCAGAGATTCCAGAGTCCTTCCAGCCCACAAATGGCTGCGCTCCAACCATTGCACCAGTAGTGGCACTTGCTGCCCTGTTTGCATAGGTTACCCCAGCCTCAATTTTTTCAAAAAACTTTTCTATCTCATTTTTATCTTGACTGAAAACTCCGGCAGTCAGACCATAATTGCTCTTGTTTGCCATGGCAAGTGCATCATCAAAGTTTTCAAATTCTTCAACGCAGAGAAATGGCAAAAATAATTCTTCTCGTATCAATTCATGATCTTTTGGAAGACTGGTTACAATTGTAGGTGTAACAAAGTTTCCATCTTTATGAGATTCATCAGAGACAGCGGAACCACCGTATAGTATCTTGCCATCTTTTTTTGCCAAGTCAGATGCTTTTTGGAATTTTTTTACAGCAGACTCATTTATGACCGGTCCAATGTAGGTATCTTTCTCCCAAGGCTTGCCAATCTTTAATGCACTAGTCTTTGCAACGAGTCTTTCCAAAAACTTGGGCACAATTGATTTTTGAACATAGACACGTGAGCAAGCACTACACTTTTGTCCACTATAGCCAAATGCCGCACGTAGTACACCATCTGTTGCTTTTTCAATGTCAGTTGATGCAGAAATTATTGCGGGATTCTTACCTCCCATCTCAGAGATAAACGGCCTAGGCCTCTTTGTTTCAAATTCAGAATATCCAGTCATTCCAACTTCTTTTGAGCCCGTAAATGCAATACCATCAACTAGAGTACTTTCAAGTATTGTTTTTCCAACGATACTGCCTGCACCTGTTACAAAGTTTATTGCAGCTGGCGGTAGCTTGTGGTAGATTACTTCAACAAACTTGAATGCAGATATTGGTGCATCACTTGATGGTTTTAGAACTACAGTGTTTCCTGTTATCAATGCGCCAGAGGTCATTCCTATTGCTATTGCAGACGGAAAGTTGAACGGAGAGATTATTCCCCAGACACCATATGGTTTGAGAATACTTGCAGTTCTCTCGTTGCGAGATGCACTTTTTGTCTCTTTTGAAAATCCTTCGTTTATCTCAAGTTGTTCAGCATAAAATCTCATAAAGTCAATGGACTCATCCAAATCCCCCATAGCCTCTAGACGATTCTTTCCGTTTTCAAAGCAAAGAATTGCAGCCAGACTGAACTTGTCATGTGAAAAGACATCTGCGACCTCTCGGAATATCTGTACTCTTTTTTGATATGGTATAAGAGACCATTGGTAAAACGAATCCTTGGCAGTCTCAATTGCATGTAATGTGTTTTCTTTGGTAGCGGTAGGAAAACTCCCTAGTATCAAATTTTTGTCAGCAGGGGATCTGACTTGGAAAACATCATTAGAAAAGATCTCTTTTCCTCCAATTATCATAGGATATTTCTTGCCAAAGTCTTTTTGCACTTGAGCTACTGCGGCATCAAATTTTTTGTGAAATTCATCAGTTGAATTATTATCTACGAATCTGCCCCAAGTTCTCTCGTTTTCAAACATGCTTAGTATCATATTAGTAAACTACCATTAATTAATTAGCTACAGATTTGTGTTGATTCTGTATTAACCACAAGGCAAATCAGTTTCAAACGAGAAGCATTTTATCTGTGTAGGCAAAGGTGTCTTATGCTCAAGGCGACTTTTTTAGGCACGAAAATTGATAAAAAGATCAGAAATCTAGGAGACCGGTTGTAGAAATGCAAGAAAACCCAATAAAATCATTAATCAAAGAGTTACAAGAACACCTTACAGAAAAAGAACATACAGATATCATATTTTCAGATGGCAAATCAAAGATATTTCCAATAATCCCTGAAAATTTTGTAGAGATTAAAGACGTTCAGAATCCAAAAAAGATTGCATATGTAGATGGAGGAGATGGCATTTTGGAAGAATCTCCAAATTACATGATAGTCATAAACAGAGTATATTTTTCCATATTTTCTGGAAAAAAACGTATACAACCTGCCCATCTTAAAAGCAGAATAGAATTTTTCTCATCAGTAGTATCAGAAATAAACAATATAAATAATGAAAAAAGTGTCAGTTACAACACAAAACTTTTTGCATACAACAAAAAAGATGAAGAATATTTTCCAGACATAGAAGATCTAAAATCAAAGACAGAAGGAACTACAATTTTGCAGGGTTCGAGGTTAGTTTCCTTAGCTAGAAGATTCGCAGAATGGAAACTGGCTTGTAAAATTGTTGAAAGCGAATTATCAAAAGGAGATATGATTGTAATGGATGGTTCTTTACAGACTAGTTTCAAGAATGAAACAAAATATGCAAAAAAACTATACGAGATTGCAATGGAAAAAGGTGTCATAGTGTGTGGATTAGCAAAGACTAGTAGATTAATTACAGAATCAGGAGATCCTTTACTTGCAAGAATCACAGAAATTTCAGAGAATGTAAATTTTGAAAAATGGTATATTCCAGTTGCAGAAGAAGTATCAGAAGATGATAAAGGTTTTATGTTAGCAGCCAAGTTTCATCCCAAATCAAGACATGTGTTCAGATTTGAAGTACTAAGAGAACAATTCAATTCAATGTCCATGTATGAAAAAAATGAGGTATTATCAAGCCTGGCAGGAAATTCAGGAGATATTTCGATGCTAGGATATCCTTATGGGGCTATAGACGCAGACAGATTTGCACAAGTTCGAATAAATGAATTAGACATGTACCGGGGCATGTTGATGGCTGAAAAGATGAGAGATTTGAGATGGAAACGACTTTCCAAATATACCCTAACTAATGAAGTCCATGATGATCTAAATTGGGTGACAAGTTAATGGACGGAGTTGACATCGTAGGACAAGTAATTGGAGGCAAATTTGGCGACATTGTAATTAGGGAAAAGTTTGGAAAAAATCTAGAAATTGGAGATTTACTAGTTTCTGAAGAAGAGAATTCATTTTTGATACTACAAGCATTTGCGTTAGAATATGGAAGTCAAATTCAAGACAGAATGCAGCAGATGATGTCTGGAGTTAATTTAGAACAAGGAGTTGAAAATGCCCAATTTTATGAACCTGAATTTGTAAATTATGTTTTGACAAGAATCAAGCCAGTAGCTAGAGTCTCAAAATCAGATAACAGCGTAACATTACCAAAATCACTACCTCCATTTTTTAACAAACTGAGATTAATAAAAAATGAGGATCTTACATTTTTGAAAAGATCTACAGAGCAGATATTTGTTGGATATATTAGAAGCGGTACTAAAGTGATTAAAGATGCAGAAGTATGGCTAAATGCAGAAGACGTATTTTCACATCACATTTTGATTCCAGCTACTACCGGCAGAGGAAAAAGCAATCTTGTCAAAACAATACTGTGGCACGTATTAGATTCAAACAAGGTTGGAGCATTAGTGTTAGATGCCCATGACGAATATTTTGGACGACATAGCCCAGGATTAAAAGACCACCCAAAAGCAAAAGAAAATCTAGTATATTATACTCCTGCAAATCCACCTGCTGGCTCAAATAGACTTACCATCAATTTAGAATCAATCAGACCTGAACACTTTGAAGGAATCATAGATTTTTCAGATGCCCAATACCAGGCAATTAGAGGTGCCTTTAGAGACTATCATGAATCATGGATATCACAATTGATGGTCCTTCCACCAGAGGTAAGTGCATCAAGTGAAAACATGGCAATCACAATGAGTGTAGTCAAGCGTAAGTTGAGACTGATTTTGGGCCTAGATGTGAATGTACAGAACCAAGTAGAGTCAAAAAATGACGTATTCAATGCAGGTACAAAGGGTCTGACTACAGTAGATGACATTGTAAAAGACATAGAACAAGGAAAAATTGTAGTTCTCGATACATCCAGGCTTGGCAATGAAGCAGAAATCATAGTTGGAAATATCATTGCAACAAAGTTACTTGAAAAATACAAAGATTACAAACAAAAGGGACAGCTTGAAAGAAAGCCTGTTGTTACAGTAGTAATTGAAGAAGCTCCAAGAGTCATCGGGGAAGATGTGCTGATCGCAAAAAATGATAACATATACAGCACAATAGCCAAAGAAGGGAGAAAATTCAAAGTTGGATTGACTGCAATCACACAACTTTCAAGTGTAATTCCAAGAACTATACTTGCAAACATGAATACAAAAATAATTTTAGGAAACGAGATGAAACAAGAAAGACAGGCAATCATAGAAAGCGCATCTCAAGACTTGTCAGAAGATGATAAAAATATTGCAAGTTTAGACAAAGGTGAAGCAATCATATCAAGTATATTTGTACCATTTGCATTACCAATCAAGATTCCTTTATTTGAAGAGATGATAAAAAAACACAGTACAGCTGAAAAATCAACCAAGACAAAGGTGTTCTAATGCAATTTGCTCACATGTCAGACATCCATTTAGGATTTCAAAAACAAGAGAATCTACAAAAAATTGAACAAATGGTATTTGAAAATGCATTAGATGAATGCATTAAAAGAAAAGTGGATTTTATTTTAATTCCAGGAGATTTATTTCATGTAAACATTCCAGAGATGAGAGTCCAAAAGTTTGCTTTTGCAAAATTCAGACAAGTCCATGAACATGGGATTCCCGTCTATGTTGTATATGGAAGTCATGATTTTAGTCCTGTATCAAATTCGGTAATAGATCTCCTAAGCGCTACGGGCTATATCACCAAGGTAACCAAAGTCAAGGAATCTACTGAAGAGAAGATTACATTAGATTTTGTTACAGATGAGAAGACAGGAGTCAAGATAGCAGGTCTGCCCGGATTAAAAGTAGGAAAAGATGAGGTATACTATCAAAAACTAGACAGAAAACATCTTGAGAATCAACCTGGATTTAAGATATTTTTGTTCCACGGAGGAATTGATGAATTAAAGACAGAAACAGGCCCAGAGACTGACTTTATGCCATTATCATTATTGCCAAAGGGATTCAAATATTACGCAGGAGGCCACATGCACGACTTTTTACATCAAAAATATCAAGAATATACTCATGTCGTATATCCCGGAACTCTATTTGCAGGATATCATAGTGATCTAGAGAATAATGCCAATGGGAAAAAGCGAGGAATGGTTTTTGTTGAATTTGAAGATACAATAAAAAATATAGAATTCTTGCCTATTGATAATGCAGAATATGAAATTATAGAAATCGATGCAGCTAAGAAAAGATCAGAAGATGTAAATACAGAATTATTAGAAAAAATTAGAACGCTAGAACCTGGAAATAAAATAGTAATAATAAAAATTGAAGGAGAATTATCAGAAGGAAAGACAACAGATATTGAATTTACAAAAATAAAAGATGAGTTACAGCAAAAATTGGCTCTAGACATAAAAATAAATCGAAATCAGTTAACATCAAAAGAATATACTATCACCCAGGCAAATGGAAAAGACAAGTATGAAATTGAGACAAATATTTTTTCTGAAAATATTGGAGAAATAAGGTTGGAAGAAAAAGCACTTGTTGGAAATACAGGAGTACAAACTGCAAAGAAGTTGCTAAAAGAAACAACTCAGCCAATTTTACTTAATGAGAAAAAATCAGATTACAATAAGAGAATAGAACAGAGTGCCATCGAGATTTTAGGATTAAAAGTTGAAGAATGATAATAAATTCAATAGAGTTAGAAAACATTAGAAGTTATGATAAAGAGAAAATAGAATTCCCTAGAGGCATAACATTATTTGAGGGAGATATTGGTTCAGGAAAATCAACCATTTTGATGGGAATAGAATTTGCATTATTCGGATTAGGATCACAAAAACCAGAAGCATTACTCTCAAAAAAAGCAAACGATGGTTCCGTAGTCCTTAATTTTGAGGCAAATGGGCAAAAGTGTGAGGTAAAGCGCACACTAAAGAGAAAAGGAGATGCATTGAATCAGGACCCAAAAAACACATACCTGAAGATAAATGATGAATTGGAACCTCTCTCACCTACAGAATTAAAACAAAAAGTGTTGCAAATTCTTAACTTTAACGAGCCTGGAGACTCACGTTCAGAGAGTCGTATCTACAGATATGCAATATTTACACCACAAGAAGAGATGAAACAGATTCTGTTTAATTCTGAAAGAAGACTAGAGACAATAAGAAAAGCATTTGGTGTTGAAGATTATAAGATAGCAGTAGAGAATTCAAAGGAAATTCTTAGAGTCCTACATGGAAAAATCAACATCTTCAAAGAACGATTCAAAGATATAAACAATTACGAATTAGAGTTGAAAAACTCCAAAGAAAATATTCATAAAATTGAAAACATCATCAAAGAAACAGAGACGCAAGAAAAAGAGTTAAAAAATCAGAGAAAAAAAATACACGATGAACTTGAAACAATTAGAGAAAAAATACTAGAGCAAAGAGAGCTATTAACAAACAAAGACAATATCAAAAAACAAATTGAAGAAAAAATTGATGAAAAGAAAAAGATTTCAAATCAAATAAAACAAACAACAGAGGAATTAGAAGATTTTAAAGAAGAGTTTGAGAGCCAGAAAAGCATTTCAAAACCAACTATCAAGAGTGTGGAAGAGATTAATGCAAAAATTAAAGAATTTTCCGAGATAAATAATTCAATTAACAGATTAGAATTTCAAGTAATTTCACACTCTGATGTAATAAAGAAAATACGTGTAAAGATTGGAAAACTTTCTGAATCAACCACAGAATCATTGAACATGCAATTAAAAACGATCAAAGAAGATAGAACAGAATATCAAACGAATGTCAATGATCTTCAAAAAGGATTAAAGATGAAACAAAAAGAAGAATCAAAGTTAGAAGCAGATAAAGAAAAATACGAAAATGACATTCAAAACACATCCAAACTTGGTGCAAAATGTCCTTACTGTGAGCACGAATTAACAAAAGATCATGTACAAAAATTAGAAAAAGAACGAAGACAGTCACTATTAGACACAAAAGGCAAATTAGAAAAAGTATCAAAAGAACGTGACGAATTAGAGTCAGAAATATCAAAACTTGAGAAGATCATTTTGGAGTCAGATACTAAGATTAGAACCATAGAAAACGCAATTCCAGATCTTGAAAATCTCACTTTAACAATCAGAAAGTTGGATGAGATCGAGAAGGAACTAAAACAGACAAGAGACAAAAACATAATTCCTGACGACAAGGGCCTGCCAAAACTAGGCATGCATGACAAACCTATTGAATATTTCACAGCATTAAAAGAGGCTCTTTTAGAATATCAAAATGCAGAAGTTAGCATAACAAATATTGAAAAAAACATGAAAAAATCAATGAACGCAATACAGCAGTATGAAGATGATCTTAAAACAAGAACGAATCAGATAACAAAATTAGAAGAAAGATTGACAGAAATTTCAGGTAAATTAAAAATGTTTGACGGAATCAAAGAACAGAGTTTAGATTTACAGGGCCAGGAGGAAAGATTAGATCTAGAAATAAAAGAACTTTCAAATATCATTTCAAGAAACAACGAAAAAATGGAAAATGAAAAAACCACAGTTAAAGAATGTAATGAAAAAATATCAGAATCTGAAAAATGGAAAAACATTCACAAAAAATATTTAAATTATCATGTGTGGTTAGATGAGTTTTTCATTCCATCCGTAGACAAAATAGAGAAGCAGGTGCTTTTATCAATACAACAAAGATTTAATGAAATTTACCATAGATGGTATTCAATTTTAATTGATGATCCTACAAAGGAATCCAGGATTGATGAGAACTTTACTCCTATCATAGAACAAGATGGATATGAGCAAGATGTGGGATTTTTGAGCGGTGGAGAAAAGACAAGCATCGCACTTGCATACAGATTGACTTTGAATTCTCTCATGAGACAAGAATCAGACAGCATGAAATCAAACCTACTCATTTTAGACGAACCAACAGACGGATTCAGTAAAACACAACTTGCCAAGGTCAAGACATTACTTTTAGAATTAAAGTCTCAACAAATTATTTTGGTATCACATGAAAAAGAACTTGAGACATACGTAGACAACATATTTCACATAAGCAAAAGTTCAGGAATATCAAAAGTCACTAGATTGAATAATTAGAGATAAGAATTAGCCGCCAGTCATCTTGGCAAATTTTTCATTCTTGCTGAGGCTTTCCATGAATTTCAAGTTGGATAATGCGACCACGGCAGAGTCCCTTACTTGTTCACTCGAGTCTTCAAGTGCTCTCTGTAGTGTTTCCTTTGCATCTTGAGACCCAATCACTCCTAGTGCAACAGCCGCCTCGTGTCTTACAAATAGGCTAGGGTCATTTCGTGTTGCATCCTCTAGCGGTTTTATGCCACTTCGTAGGCACATCTGTCCTAAAGAGAATGCCGCCTCGTGTCTTACCAATTCATTAGAGTCATTTTTTAAAACACTTGCAACATGTGGAACAACATCTTCTCCGCCCATATCCACAAGAATACAGACTGCCCTGCATCGTATAACAAAATCTTGGTCATTTAACAATCCAACAAAGTATTCCTTGTCTTTTTTTTCATATTTTTCTTCCATCTCAGACAAGAGTTCAAGACGTCCTGTTGGTATGACTTCCATGAAATTGATTTCTACCATCAATATTTAGTCGTTATTGACGTTTATCACAAGTAATAGTTTACTATGATTCTTGTTTTGTAGTGTCACAAAACAATGGTTTTACAAAGACAGGTTCTTCTTTTCCACTCTAGAATGTAAATGCATGTTGCTTTTTGCAAAGTGCTTTTGGATTACATCTTCTGATACAAGCAACTTGTCAGTGTACAAGTAAACATTTCCAGTAAACTTGAATTCTGACAAATCAAGTGATTTTTTAGCCCCCGTTTCATTTCCTACACTTGCCTCGACTGTTTTTTGTAGCTCTGCCAAAAATTTCTCTACCAGGTCAGGAAGCTGTACATACTCGTTACTCAGATCTGGTATTATCACTCCAATATGCTGATGTTTTTTAGCAGTATCGTGGATTGCCATTATTCTGAATTTCTTGTTATTTTTTACCTCGCCTGTCTTTTTGTCAGTTAGAACAAACTCCCAATCTGCATGAATTCTAGAACATTGTGGAAACTCACTTTCTATCTTTGTGGTCATGATACCAAAGACGTCCATCTTTTTAGAGTGCATCTAGGAACAATAAGAAAAACTGGCTCTTTATGTCTAATGCTAGATTTGAAAAAATTTGAGAGTTACTTGTTGACTGCATACTGTTCTGGCAGGTCAACTAGAATCAATTCCGTTGGCACCTCGGCCCTAATTACCACATTGCCTTCTTTAGATATCATTGCAGCATCCCTTGTCTGCATGGTATCATTTCCTAGTTTTATTTTACCATCTATTACAAACAAGTATGATTTTCTTCCAGGTCCCAACTTGTGTTCCACTTGACCCTGTGGAGTAAGTGTTGCCAAGTAAAAGGAGGCATCTTGGTGTATGTGTAATGCATCAGGATTTGGACTATTTTCAGATACCACTACTGGTACGAGTTTGTTTGTCCTGTCTTTTTTTGTAAACTTTTTTTGTTCCCAAGATGGTGCAAGTCCTTTTTTATTTGCAAATACCCACATTTGCAAAAGCCGCAATGGTTTTTCTTTTGAATGGTTTGATTCTGCATGCATTATTCCAGAGCCTGCAGTCATCCTTTGGACCTCTCCGGGATATATCACACCTTGATTTCCTTGGTCGTCTTTGTGTTCTAGTTCACCATCTATGACATAAGTTATGATCTCCATGTCCCGATGAGGATGAAAGTCAAATCCAGTACCAGGTTGTATTTCATCATCATTGAATACTCGCAGCGGTCCAAAGTTCATCTTCTCAAGATTCTGGTACTCGGCAAATGAGAAATGATGGAACGTTGTAAGCCAATCAGTCTCGTTGCGATAGTGCTCGTCTGCCCGTATTATTTTGGCATTCATTTTGTTTCCAAGTCCATTTTCTTTTTGAACACCTTGGACACATTGCGTATCGTCACGGTGCTTATACCTGATGCCTTGGCAATCTTGTCCTGTGTAGCGCTCTCACCATTCATCATCCCTGATAGAAATAGTGCAGCAGATGCAAGTGACACAGGGTTTTTTCCATCTGCAATGCCTTTTTTCTTGGCCATCTCAACGATATCAAGTGCATCTCTTTGTGCCTTTTCACTGAGGCCTACAGAGGTGCCAATCTTGGACACTAGTTCAGATGGGTTCAACGAATCCACCTGTAACTCAAGTGCCTTGACAAATACCCTATAGTGCCTTGAGAGATTCTTGAAGGATATGTTTCCAGCACTTGATACATCCTGTAAAGTTCTTGGTACGCCTGATTCCCTGCATGCAATATACAGTGCAGAAAGTATCATACCAGAAATTGTTCTTCCACGAATTATATTTTTGGTCAGTGCTTTTCTATACAGATATGCCGCGCGTTCAACTATTGCATCAGAGACATCAAGTTTTGGTTGGATTGCACCCATGATGACAAATGCAGAGCGCAGATTTCTTTCAGCAGAGCTTGACTTGCTTCTATTGTCCCAAGTTCTCAGTCTGTTGAAGGTATACTTCATGTATGTCGATATTGAATTTCCAGATGCATCACGATCAGTATTTCCAATTACAGTTGACAAACCCTTGTCATGAATTGACAGTGCGGAGCCAAGCCCAGTTCGTGTGCTGTTATTGTAATCTTCTGCGGAAAGTGATTTCTGATCTGGTCCAGAGTCCTCTACCTTGTCTGCAAGAATCATTCCACATCTTGCACATACAATCTCGCCGCGAATGTTATCAGTCACAAGTGGTCCATGTGACTCACCTTCGTGCAAGTATGTCTTGCTTTTTTCAAATACTAATTTCTGTTGTTTAGTAGATATCATTTGTATATCTAATATACACAAGATAGTATTTAAAATGTATAGTGAAGTTATAGATATCAGATTAACTTTTGTAAAGTCATTTTCAGGTTTTTAATTAACGGACAGGCAGGATTCATACAGCCTCGATAGGCTTGGAATAGATCTCTTTTAGGACTCGCGGTTTTCCGTCCTTGAATACATCCTTGGAACAATACTGCATTGAGAAAGCAGCCATGGATTCAAGTACGGGGTTTAGCGCTAGCCCCTTTTTTGTGATAACGTACTCTATCTTGACTGGCGTTCCAGCATAGATTCGCTTCTCAATTATGCCGTTTTTTTCCATTTCCCGCAATCGTGCAGACAAGGTCTTGGGGTTTATCCCTTCTACAGAATCCAGGAACTGGTTGAATCTACTCTGCCCAAGCTTTGTCATGTTGCGTAAAATGTGTACCGTGAATTTTTTTCCAATAATTTTAAAAGTATTATCAATAGGACATGCCTTTAACGAGTCAAGCAAAACTTTGCATTCTTCTTCTTTCAACTTACCATACACTCACTTGATAACTGTAATATCACTTTCTAATTTATAAGCTTACCTTTGTATATCTAATATACGAAATAACATGACATCCCATACACAACACAAACACCAATGGACGGTCAGATCAAACCATTGGCAATGCGATACATGTGGAAAGACATACGGATAACCTTTCCCACTTTTTTATTCAAGCGGTCTTGACTTGTAACAATCAGAACAAATCTCAACTGTCTTACCGTGCTTTTTTGAATAATGTGCACCAAGTTCTCGATGTAAACGACACAGAAAACAGAGTCCAAAATTCATGTAATGGTATTGATACCGTTCGTAATAGATTTTTTGTATGATGTTATATTTTGAGCCTGTTTGTAAAAGCAAACATGGTAATAACTATAACAAGTGATACTCCAAACATCGGCATTACAATAGGACCAAATTCAGGAACTGTTGCAGTCACTGTCTTTGTTTGTGTCACAACAAAACCATTAATTTTGGTACTTGCAACTATGTTAAAATCTCCAGATGTGGCAGTTGACGGAATCTTGAAGGACAGTGCAAAATTGCCATTTTGATCAGACTGGACAGTCCTGATCAATATCAGGTTTCCAGACGAGTCTTTTATCTGCAAGGCAACCAATGCATTTGACTGTCCTGTTACGGTGCCACTCAATTGAACCGTATCTCCAGGTAGGTAATTTGCCTTGTTTGTAGCAAGTACAATTGACTGTTCCTCCTGAGCAAACGAGTCCAAGACTCCAGACAGTGCAAGTAATAGTACTGCGCCAAAAAGCAGAAATCTGTCCATGTTTTTTCTATGAGAGGCCGACAAAGTATGATTGTTCATGGGATTGCGATGTTCCACCCTTTGTTGGCCAATCACTAAATACATTTGCATAAACACTAGCAAGTCCAGTTCCAGACTGGGATGAAACATAATATGGAAGAACCACTTCAGATTGTCCTGGACTTATCGTATACTGTGCAGATGCAGTGCCAAGGCTGCTTACATCTGAATCAAAGATGTTCACTGTAACAAGAGATTGTGTGTGTACATCAGATGCAAGTACTACTTTGACATACCCCATCTGCCCCCTCTGGATTAGAGATACTGGGTTTCCTTGTTGGTCAGTTGGCTGTACTGATAAGATTGCTACTCCATTTACTCCAGTAGAATTATTTTCAATGTCAGAAATACATGGGTTTACACCATTTACAACAGTGAGCTGTCCCTTGATGTCAAAGCAAGACTGGATTCTGCTGTCCGCAAGTCCAGATGCAACATTTAGTTCATTGTTTAGGCTTACCATCTGTCCGTGGTTTATCGTAGCATACTTGTAAAATGTTGCAAGCGCTTGGCCTAGGCTTCCTCCATTGTCAATGACAGAACGCATTGCAGTATTTGCAACTGTAACTCTTTGTTTCATGAAATTAAATTCGCTTTGGAATACAGAATGAGTTCTGTTATCATCTACGGTTGTAAGAAAGTTGGAATATGCTACATCTGGTGTGGTAGACGTACTTGCCACTGCAAGTGTAGTAAGGTCTTGCTTGAGTTGATTTGCTGCTGACTGTCTTTGTTGTAGAACTAACTGTTGGTCAAGTTTTGCCGCAGTCTGGTTTCCTATTATGTTTGCAACCTGTCTCTTTGATACCTCAATCTCTTGCAAGATTTTCATTGCTAGTGGGTTGTTTTGAAGGTCAGGTCCTGCCAAGGTTGTAAATTGGCTAGGATCAATTTTGGTTGCATTTACCTGAGTTCCAGTACTTTTTCCAGCAGCATCAAGACTGGCAAGATCTACATTTACCAAGCCTACTGATTTTGTATTCGCATTCTGTCCAGTACTGTTTTCATAAGCAAGTGCCAAAAGATGAGCTTGTGTAGGACTCATGAATAACATGGAATCATTTTGTATCACAACACCAAGTGTGACTTGGGCCTTGTCATTTGTCATTGCAGTGGATGAAATACCTCCAATTCCAGTCAGTCCACTGGATGTACTACTGCAGCTGTGTGGTTGTGGTGGCACATATGATGCTGGAAGTACAGTCAGGTCTTGGAGGTCTGCTGCAAGACAAGATTCTGCAGTAAGCGGCGTTCCACCAGCATTTGGCCAGTCTGAATATACATCAGTGTAAACATTTGCCAATCCCACTTGAACATTTGATGGAATGAAAAATGACAGAGTCATTTGAGATGTTCCAGAATTTACAATTGACTTGATCGAAGTTGTTCCAAGGCTACTTTGGTTTGCGTCAAAGAGATTAAGTGTCAAGAGTGCAGGCATCTTCTCTCCAGATGAGATTGAAACTTTGACAAATCCATTCTGACCTTTTGGCAAAATTGAGACAGGGTTTCCCTGCTGGTTTGTAATTTGTACAGAATCAATAGAAACACCATGTGATTTTATTACATTAAATTCAGTAGAGTTGGCATAATTTTTACCATAAACATTTGCAGTTACAATATCTTGGTAGACGCCAGTCTGATACGTATTAGGTATCTTGAATTGCATCAAGCCAGTTCCATTTTCGTCGGTGGTTATTGTTCTTGAAATTATATTATCACCACTTGGATTTGACACCCCTACAGCAACGCTCTGTAGACTCAGGCCTGGCAAATTCACAGAAAGTGTAACTACGTCACCATATGCATAGTATGACTGGTCTGTATTCAAAGAAAGTGAAGATGGAAGTGCAATTACAGTAGATGTTGAGGTTCCAGAGCTTATCGAATGAGAACTATCCCCTCCATAGGTTGCAGTAATTGTAACCGCATTAGTAGAACCTGTAGGTGCAGTATAGTATACCGAACATGTGTCAGATGACAGGGTACAAGAAGCTTGATCGAATGTGCCACCAGCATTACCATCACTCCAAGATACATACCCAGTTACAACTGAAGCAATGGAAGAATCAGCAAGTGTTGCAGTAAGCTGTACTTTTGACCCTTGGGCCATCGTAACAGCGTTTGGTGTCACAGTTGTTGTAGTGTTATGTTGAGATGCTATTGCCAGGTCAGATGCGCCAGTACTGCCAGAATAATCATTGTTTGGAGCAAAGGTGGCAGTAATTGTTACCAAGTTCGGAGTATGTACAGAGGGATAGTATGTTACGACACAGCTACCAGATGAAAGCGTACAAGAAGATGGGTTAAATGCTCCACCAACGTTTCCATCACCCCAGGTTACAGTTCCAGTAGGAATTGTTTGAGAGTTTGTAGTCACAGTGGCAGTAAATTGTGTTGGAGACCCGATAGTCACTTTTGCAGGATTAGGAGAGACAATTGTACTAGTGTTTGGCAAAAGGTTTGCCATTAGAGTGAATGTTCCATCACTTTTTGAAAATGGCCAGTCGCTGTTATAGTGTGCATTTACAGATATGCTGCCCGCATAGTTGGCAGGCGAAGTATATGTCACAGCACATGTGGCAGATGAAAGTGTACAAGTGTTTGGATTGAATGTGCCCCCAATGTTTCCATCACTCCAGGATATGGTTCCCGTGGGAGTAAGTGGAGAACTAAAAGTATCTGCAAGTGTTGCTGTCAATTGTACCTGAGATCCTTGTTTCACAGATGATGCACTTGATGTTACTGTAGTTGTAATATTGTGAAATACTGTAGATGTCAGACTAGCTGTTGCAGAGCTGCTAGTGTGTGCACTGTCCCCACCGTAGCTACCAGTTATTGTTATGGTTCCGCTATAATCTGTAGGAGGAGTGTATGATACGGTACAGCTACCAGATGAAAGAGCACAAGAAGATACACTAAAAGTACCACCGTTGTTGCCATCGCTCCAGGTTACAAGTCCAGTAGGAATGGTTCCCAAGTTTGATGTGTCTGTTACTTTGATGGCATAGGTTGCATGCGAGCCTTGGTTTGCAGTATCAGTGCTTGAAGTAATTGAACTTGAAGTCGTATCCAGTATGATTGTTTTTGGTGTAGTTGAGTTTGAATCACCAAAGACTATGTTGGTATCAGTGGTAGGTTCGATTGAAAAAGCATATTGTGGAAAGACCATCATTGCGGCAACCGATAGAAAGAGAAAGATCCTTAGGTCCATTTTGTCTGATCTCCAGTATTGAACAAATAAAGAATTATCAAACATTGTTCAGGAACAATGTTACCTATTGTATAACCAGGTACCCTAATTGAGACATGTTGGACCATCCGTAAAGGGTACGGTTTCACCCGAGTTTAAAAGACTAACGCATCTTTTCTACTAGTTTGAAGCTAGTCTAAAGATCATTTCATTCGCACTTCAACATGCTCCCCATCAAGGGCCATCTTGAGGTTAGAATACGGATATGCGGTCATGTCATATTTTGACAGATCTTCATCAAATGTCATCATTGTTTTGGAATCATTATAGACTTGGTACAATTTTTTGCCTCTTTCAAGGTCTATCAAAAGATGCGGGTCTGCCACTAGCAATATTTTGTCAGTCTTTATTTGATTGAACAGTATGAAAGAATAGTCATTTGGAATGTTTTCCTTGTGAAACACATAATGCAATATCCATGAATAGGTAGGATTTGCAAGAACTGTAGTGTCTGAATCATTTACATTTTGTAAAACAAATGATTCTGCCTGAAATTGTGCACTAGTCACATTGACGCTGACAATCAGAATGGTACTCACCAATCCAAATATTGCAATACCAGAAATTATCACTAGTAACATATTACGTAATTTTTCCTTGTTTATCTTCTCAAGTAGATTTACGATAAACATTGCAGAAGATATACAAAATACTGGAAGAATTGGAATCCAGTAAAAGTATTGATTATATCCAATCAAGAGCAAAAATATTACAAACGGTACAAACCAAAACAAGATGACATAATTTCTTTTCATGATTGCATAGACGGTTCCGGCAATTCCAAGAATAAACAGTACAGGGTCAAGATCAAGGAAAATCTTTGAAATGTATGGCAGACCAAAACTTGGTCTCTGGGTTTGACTAATTACATCTTTTAACCATATACCAAACTGATGTGTGCTTGCTGCTTGGAGTGGCCAGATGAGAGGTATCAGAATTACTGGAAGCAGCCAGAGAATGACATGTTTTGGATTTTTTCCAGTTCCAAAATATACAAGGCCGCCAATCAATGGAATCATAGTAAAGACTGGAATCTTTGTAAATATTGCAATACCAAGACAAACACCTGAAAGAAATATCACAGCATACTTGTTTTTGAAATTATTTGCCTTGAGTGCAAGCAGTATGGAAGTCAGTAGAAACGGCAATAGGATTGAATCTAAAAGTATTCGTCGCAGTACCCATGTAAAC
This sequence comes from Nitrosotalea sp., assembly GCA_025449485.1. Classification (GTDB taxonomy): domain Archaea; phylum Thermoproteota; class Nitrososphaeria; order Nitrososphaerales; family Nitrosopumilaceae; genus Nitrosotalea. The sequence goes on from JANWJG010000056.1 coordinate 20,969, forward strand.
GGCATTACTGCAAACAAGACGGCTGATGCTAGCGCTATCTTTTTTCCATATTTTGTGTCAGCAATCAGATAAACAAGTAGTGTATCAACTACTGCCAGCAATCCCATTATCACCCGCGGCAAAACATAAAGTGACGAGATAGAAGCTGCGTCCGTAGAAGAATGTGACGAGCCTGGAAATCCTGTCAGTGCAAACAAGCCAGCAAGAAATACTTGTCCAAAGAAAGGATGATCATGAAAATATCTGTCTTGTACACCAAGGCCTGTTAACACATGCATTGCCCTTTCCAAATACACCCCCTCATCATAGAAGATGTCTGGAAATCCCACAACATTCCACAAGTGAGTAAAACCAGACAAGACAAGTATTGCGGTCAAAATGTAGACAGGTTTTATTTGTTGTAACATGTTGATGCTCAATCTGCTTCCAGTGATTCGTATTTTCAAATTTGATTAAAAGTTGTACGTATAGCAGTCATACGTTACACCGTAGTTTGTGTCTAGTAAGGCTCATTAACGGTGAGAATACATCGATTGACTAGAACATGAGCCGCTTGAGATATTGGAAACTCACAGTAGACGACGTCAGAAAGGCAGAGTATGATCCAAAAAAAGTATTGATTTGGGAGATAAAGTGTCCAAAAGACGACCAGGGTGCAGTCTTTGGAGTTTATTCATACAGAAACGGAACTCCTTGGGACTATGAATCCATCAAGGGAATTGTATTTTATCACAACATGATTGAACAAGAAGAGGTAGACAGGATAACAAAATTCCTAAAGGAGAAATTTGGTGGAGAGCCCGCAGAAAAAAGTTCAAGAATATTCCTAAAAGGCTCACGTGAAATCTACTCACCAAAGGAGATTTCAGACTTGGCAGTCCAGCTAGGTGACAACTTTGAGGTCAGCACCGAACTTACAATAGAGTTAGAAAACTTTAGCGTGCCAGAACAAGAAAAAAGCAACCTGCCCGCAGGCAAGATACTTCCAATCCCAGGCTTATAGACGCATATCCTAGAAAAAACACTATTAATACAGACAAGCCCATTTTATAATCTGCAATGGAAAAGCGCATGACCATTAGCCAGCACCTAGAGGATTTGAGAAAAAGAGTATTCAGATCAGTCCTTGCAATAGGAGCAATCTCGTTCTTCATACTGAGTTGTCACCTTACATCTTTCATGTATAATGGAATCAAGTTGTACTATCCAACATTTAGTCCGTTTGACAACATGGCAGCACAGGTAACAGTATCAATGAAACACCACCTGTTGCCACCAACAGTACAACTAATCCAGACTGCTCCAGGTCAGGCATTTTTCTCCCAGTTTTACATTGCAGTATTACTTGGAATGGTATTTGCAATGCCAATCATTGTCAGAGAGTTTGTTGGATTTTTAGCACCGGCATTACACAGAAAAGAGATCCAGATAATTAGAAACATAACAATTCCCGCCATTGTCCTTTTTACAATAGGAGGTCTATTTTCATATTTTTTCGTTACTCCATACATACTTGACTTTCTTTACAAATATGGCCAATCTGCAGAACTGCTAACATTTTTGAATATAATGGATTTTATCACATTTGTACTCCAGTTCATTCTTGCATTTGGAGTATCATTCCAATTACCCTTGATAATGTATGCACTCACTGCATCTGGTTTGATTGATCCAAAATTCTGGAGAAATAACATAAGATATGCAATAATTGCAATGGTCATACTGGGGGCAGCAATAACTCCGGACGGTAGTGGGGTTACAATGTGGTTTGTTGCAGGCCCAATGATTGTACTATATCTAATAGGCATGGCAGTATCAGAAAAACAGTCAAAAAATATTGCAACACTTAAATCTTGATCTGCCGCATTTAAGGCACTAATGGCATATGAAAATGTAATAATTGCAGTAGTAATAATCGGGGTTTTGATATTTGGTGCAAAAAAGATCCCAGAGCTAGCAAGAACATTTGGAAAGGCAAAAGGCGAGTTTGAGAAAGGCAAAATAGAATCAGAAAAAGAACTCAAGGATTTCAAAGACAAGGAAGACCTCAAGTAGTTTTTTCAATTCACAATATCATTTACAAACCTCAAATCAGTTCCAACATAGCCTAACCATACGAGTGAGAAAACCAAGTTTGCTTTAGATAACGCTTTTTTACCCAAGTAAAATAGATACGGCGTGATAAAAAAATCTGAAATTACTGAGATTGTAGACAAGTATTCAGAGCCAACCATTGGTGTGCTTGGAAGCCATTCCGCACTAGAGGTAATGGATGGCGCAAAGGACGAAAATTTCAAGACACTAGTTGTTTGTCAAAGAGGAAGAGAGATTCCGTACAAGAGATTTTCAAGACTGGCAGATGACATCATCATAGTAAAAAAATTCAAAGACATGCTATCTCCCAAGATTCAAGCAAGACTAAGAGACGCTAGTACCATAGTTGTTCCACACCGTGCATTAACTGCATATCTTGGATACGAGGGAGTTGAGAACAAGTTCAAGGTGCCATTATTTGGAAATAGAGCCTTGTTCCAGGCAGAAGAGCGTGCAAACAAGAAAAATCAATATTATTTATTACAAAAAGCAAAGATACGATTCCCAAGACTATTCAAGAGTCCAAAGGATATCGACAGACCAGTCATAGTCAAAGTCCAGGAAAAAAAACGTAAACTTGAGCGAGCCTTTTTCAACGTATCATCATACGCAGAATACAAGGACAAGACAGAGACCAAGATTAGACAAGGGTTGATCTCAAGAGATGCACTCAAGACTGCAAGCATCGAAGAGTTTGTCATAGGAACTTATTTCAATTTCAACTATTTCCATACACCAATATCAAAAGAAGTAGATTTTCTCGGAATAGAAAGAAGACTGCAAACAAATCTTCATGACTTTGTTTCACTTCCTGCAAAACAACAGCTTGAAACAAATATAGAATTACAAAACATCGAGGTCGGTCACACACCTGCAAGCATTAGAGAATCTCTTCTTGAGAAAGTCATTGACATCGGAGACAAGTTTGTAAATGCAGTGAAAAAAGAATATGCTCCAGGAATCATTGGCCCATTTTCCCTGCAGAGTGTGATAACTCGAGACTTGGATATTGTAGTATACGATGTATCATTGCGAGTTCCAGGAAACCCAATTCTTGCAACAACTAGCCCATATACAAAATACAAGTATGGCGAAACTTTTGGAGTGGGACGCAGAATTGCAATGGAAATCAAGATAGCACAGCAAGAAGGAAAGTTAGACCAAGTGTTGACCTAGGCTTCCATTTTTTCCTTCAAAAGATTTTTCCTGACAAGAATTGGAATATTGTAAAACGTTGCAAGTGCTATTGAATCAGATGCACGATAATTACGCATGACAAGGTCATGCTTTCCAGTAAAATAGACATTGGCACGCAAGACACTGCCGCTTTCATACACCTTTATTTTTACAAGGACAAGCTCGTTGAGCTCTGCAATCTCTTCTACCATGTTGTAAATAGTAGGAATTGCTCCCCTTTGTCCCTCTATGAAATTAGAGATATGCCTTGCAACCTCACCTGAAAAGGCACGCATGTGAAATTCCTTGCCGTCATTTGCTCTTAATATTAAAAGTCCTTCAACTCCATACGGGTCTACAAAACCCACGTAGGTTATCTTGGTCTCTGCATAATCAGAATCCTGAGGCTCGTCGATCTTCACGACTAGATCAAGATACACGATTACCCAAGATAAACACTTTGGAGAAAATATGAGATAGAATTTAATGTCAGGGCAAGAATTTTTTACAAGTGGAAAAACAAATGAATTCCAGTCGTTCACACCTTGTGCTCATACTGGTCGGTTTTCTAGCTATTGCGGTATCATTTTTTGCATATGCCAAAAATAACAACTTGATAATTACACCTGCAGCAATGCCTGCCTTGCAGAATCTTGCAGTTGCAACATATCTTGTACTTCTTGCATCGTTTGCGGCAATTGGTTGGGGATTATACAAAATGTACAAAACAAAGATCACATCAGCAGACTCGACTATATCATCAATCATTGCAAATGCCATACACAACAAGAGATCAAAACAGATTTTTGTCATCAGTGCAATAGGATATGGATTATTTTTTGCACTGACATCAGGAATAATAATTTACAAACCAGACATCAATGCAACAGATTACGGATTTCCAAAACCGCCACACATTGAACTTTCTCCATGCTGTGACTTACCAGGATACATGCCAATGATCTTTGCGTTTTTCACAGAACATGTGGGACTGCAGATAATCCCATTGAATTTACTGCTACTTGTTACAGTATCATTCTTGGTGGGCTTGAATTTTGCAATATCTGCAACTGTATTTTCTATTGCAAAGAGCGGAGGTAAACTAGGTGCAGTCGGAGCAGTGACAGGATTATTTGTTGGGTGCCCCACATGTGCTGGCACCATCTTTACCATGCTTTTTGGTTTTGGGGCAGGTGCCACAACATTTACGTTGTTTCTGACAAGTTTTGAGGCCCAGATCCAGACAATATTTATCGCAATATCAATTCCAGTTCTTCTTGTGACCCCAATCATAATGGCCAAAAAGATAAAGTCTCAAAATGAGAGCTGTGCGGTAAAACCCTAAACAGTCTTGATTACACGTGGTCTTTTCCAGTCGCCAATATCAAAACCGTCTTGTCTGAGATATTTCAGTGTAAGTTTGTACACCAATTCATCGTGTTCAGCAGATTCCAAGATTTCAGTCCACTCTACCGGTCCTGTTTGGTTTATCTTTTCTTCTAGTTTAGAAGATAGTGTCTTTGCAATATCTTTGCATTGATCAAATGTCTTTCCGTTTTTGTACGCCCTTGTACGTGAATCGCATTTTTCCACACTACAAATCATTTCAAGTCAAATAAAAAGATCAGGTATTTTGAAGAGTTGTCATGAATTCTTTTACGGTTGCCATGATAAGTAAAAATCAGAATGGACTAGTTTATACATTTGATTGTAGAATATGTGTAGGTGTGATATTGTACGAGTCATAACACGAACACTTCGTCAGCGAGTCCTCTAAAAAATACTCTATATCGATTTCTATGGATTACAATGTTTGCATCAGACATAGGTGCCTCCATGCAAACGGTCGGCGCAGGCTGGCTGATGACATCACTTGTCCCATCACCATTTGTTGTTGCCCTTTTACAGGTAATGACAAGTTTGTCGATATTTCTACTTGCATTTCCAGCAGGGGCCCTCGCAGATATTGTTGACAGACGTAAGCTCTTTCTTGCCACACAATATTTTTCACTTGCAGTAGCTCTGATTCTAAGCATTCTCACCTTTGGTGGTGTTACAACATCCTCAATTCTTGTGGTATTTACTTTATTGCTTGGCTTGGGTAATGCAATGGGTTTACCTGTAAACATTGTAATTCAAACTGAGATTGTACCAAAGAAGATTGCTCTTGCCGCAATGACTCTGTTTAGCGTGGCAATCTACATAGGGTTTGCAATTGGCCCTCTTCTTGGTGGTCTGGTAGTTGCAATAGCAGGACCTGGAATGGTGTTTATGCTAAATGCACTTTCATTTGTAGGCATCATAGTTTTTCTCCACAGATGGAACAAGCCATTAGAACGTAAGCTTCTTCCCCCAGAGCAAGTAATCGGAGCTATCCGTACAGGATTCCGATACATGCGTCATTCATTACATGTACGTGCACTCTTGGTACGGGACTTTGCAATTACAATTTTTGGTAGTGCAGTGATATCGCTTTTACCCCTCATAGCTCGTAACGAGGCAGGCTCAAATTCAATTCTTTTCGGAATTCTAGTAGGAGCATTTGGCATAGGAGGATTAATCAGTGGTTTTGTCATAGTACCGCGGATAAAGAACATATCAATAGAAAAACGTGTATCAGGTGCAACAATTTTGTATGCTGTTGCAATGACTGTCATAGCACTACATCAGGGTATAATCATCTTGTTTGTCGGAATAGTTGCAATTGGAACTGCTTTGATCATCATGACATCCAGTTTGAATTTTGTCGCATACAATTCCGTATCATCATGGGTAAGAACGCGCGTAGTATCAGTTCATCAGATGATGTATTGGGGAGGAGTAGCTTTTGGCAGCATAGTATGGGGTATTGTTGCAGAGATCTGGGGTATTCCAGTAGCATTACTTGTCGCAGCCACAGGATTAGCAAGTGGTCTTGTTCTAGCTACTCGCTACAAACTAAAACCACAAACAGATGTAGACCTGACCCCATCAATGCACTGGTACATGCCTCGTGTGATGATCGACATTGATGATCATGCAGAAGGATCGATACTAGTAGAAATGGAATTCAAAATTGATCCAACACGTTCACAGGAGTTTGAATCCGCAATGAATGACGTACGCTCTTTAATATTACGAGATGGTGCAATTAGTTGGGAATTGTTCCATGATGTTGAAAATCCAAGTCGATACATCATGATGTTTACCTCAGAATCTTGGACGGAACATTTACGTCACCATGAACGCATGACAAAAGCAGACCTTGCCATAGAACAACATGCTACTTCATTTCATATCGGAAAGGATCCTCCACGTGTCTCTCATTTTGTTAGCGAAGACATGTCTAAGCAAAAATCCAACACAAAAAATGAAGACAGTGTTTGATTTTACTAAAAAATAGCTCAAGAACAACGACGTGGGTAAAAGTCCAACCCATGGTAACAAAGTTAGGTGTCTGGCATTTTTTATCTCATATTTCAAGTGAAAAATCACGAGCGAACAATTAATCCAGTGAGTCTTAATAGACCCAAGTGAACGGATTATCTCATATTGAATAATCCAAATCCAATGGATGTTATTTTGTGGACACTGCGACGTGGTGAAGGAGATGTTGTAAATCTGTACAATTATCTTTCAGGACTAATGCAGGTTTCAACTGGAGGAAATTTTCTCAATTTTGGATACTGGACCAATTCTACAAAAAATCCAGTTGATGCCCAGACAAACCTTTGTAACATGGTAAGCGACATGGCAGAGATCAATAAAACAAAACATGTTCTGGATATAGGTAGTGGTTTTTCAGAACCTGCATTTCTTTGGAAAAAGTCCCATCCAGATGTAACAATCACATGTCTGAACATAAACCAAAATCAACTCAAGTCAGCAAACAAGCATTACGCCCATGGGATAAATTTGTTAAATTCAACTGCCATAAGAATTCCAATCGCAGATGAATCATGTGACAGAGTAATAGCTCTAGAGTCGGCACAACACTTTAGGCCACTCCAAGATTTCATATCAGAAGCAAAGCGAGTACTCAAGAAAGATGGTTCAATCATACTTGCAATACCCGTTCTCTCAAGGCAATCTAAGATGAGCATCTTCAAGATAGGCATATTGAAGTTTACATGGTCTTCGGAACATTATGATATTGAGACAATCAAAAAGGCAATCCAAAATGCAGGCCTCAAAACTAGTGAAAGCAGACTCGTTGGATCAAATGTATACATGCCCTTGGCAGAATATTATATACAGAATCGCCAATCCCTGCGTCAAGAGATCCTAAAAAGATACCCATCATACGTAGAAAGCATATTGTTCAAGTCAATGTTAAAGATGAAACAAGCTGCAGAGAGTCACACCATTGAATATATTCTGATAAAATGCACAAAGTAAAGCCTTATCAATATAATAAATGCACAACTTTTCATAGCATACCAATTTCCGTCTGGTATTCTATTCTGCATAGGTTCTCTCTACGCAGAGCCTTCTTAATTTTAATAAATACTCAGAAAGTTTTTCCGTAAGAAATATTATCTCAAATTAGATAATCTGGGACATGGGGCTTTTCAAGAAAAAAGAAGAAGCAATAGGAACAAAATGCAAAGAGTGTGGTCTTGAACTACATGATCCAGTTAGACTTGATAGACACATGAAAAAAGCACACAAACATGTATCGCAGAAAAACTTTGACGAGCCTGGAACCAGTAGCGGCGGAATGTGGTAAAGGTACAAGACTTGCAACAAAAAAATGAGGGATATTGACAAATGGTTGCTCTAGACATCATCAGTAATTTAGCAAATTTTGTAATTCAAACAATATCAAATACAGGATATCTTGGGATATTCTTTCTAATGGTAGCAGAGAGTGCATTGATACCAATTCCAAGTGAGATAATCATGCCGTTTTCAGGATATTTGGCGTCCACTGGAAAACTCAATCCAGTCTTGATAATACTTGCAGGTTCAATAGGAAACTTGGTTGGCTCTCTTATCGCATATTTTGTAGGAGTAAAACTCGGCAGAGAGTTCATTGTCAAGTATGGCAAGTATGTTCTCTTGAAGAAATCCCACCTAGACTGGACCGAGTCATACTTTAAGAAATATGGAGACAGGTCCACATTTGTGAGTAGACTTTTGCCTGCCATTCGAACGTACATTTCACTACCAGCAGGTGTTGCAAAGATGAATTTGAAAAAATTTTCAATCTATACCTTTGCGGGATCCATCATATGGAGTGCTATGCTAACCTATGTTGGAATAGCACTAGGAGACCAGTGGACTACAATAAGACACTATTCAGATTACATCGATGGTGTAGTCATAGTAGGAATAATTATCACAATAGTAATCATAGCCAAAAAAAGAATCGACAAGCAAGAAAGCAGTTAACGCTCTTTGTACTTGCTTAATTCTTCCAAAATTATCCTAAACATCGTCTCACTGTCAAGCAATACACATCTGATATCATTTTCTTTGCATGCATTTCCAATCTCCACATCTTCGGTTACAACAATCATCCCATTTTCATGGGCATATTTTATCACAGAATAGTCACTTGATAGTTTTTTGCCTTCAGCAATTAGTTTTTTTACGCTAAATGCATCATAACCAAACTCTTTTAGCTTGGTATCAAATCCATCATACATCTCATCAACTAACACCTTCATTGCAAGTACTCCGTTTGAGACTCTTATTATTATGTTGGGATGTCATAAATGTGATCTAAAACATCGCATCAAGAAAAGCTAGTAATCCTTTATTGCCTTGAGCAATTTCGTGTTATGTACTAGGCGATTTTCAGGATAACAGTCAAGCATAATTCCATTTGTCATGTTATGGAATTTCCAGTTTTTGCATTGTGTATCATACTCAAATCCAGAATTGTCAAATTTCCAGTCAAAACCGTTTCGTATTTTTACGTCAGGATAATTATGACCACGTACAAGCGTCATAGCATTTGCATTATAATTTACAGTTATTTTGCCATACAGTGCATTAGGGTAAAGGTAAACAACACGGGGATGAGTCGTGATTGCATCAAACTCTTTTTGCGTCACGTATTCGTTGTGCAGTAAAACCACCTTGTCATATTGTAACAAAACCTTTGGATTTTTATCCACATCAACATCGGTAAGTGTGTAATACCCAAGGGATCCTAAAACATCAACACCGTGTCCACTTGCAGTGTATCCTAATGGCGCATGAGTATAGATTATCGAAGTCAGGCAGATGGAACTGCATTTTCCTTCATAATACGAATAAAATCCATGTTCAGAGTATGCAGATGCAGTAAAAACTGGAATAATCACTACAGATTTTTTTGCATCATTTTGTACCGATACCTGTGCTAGCCTATCTTGTCCCACTTGAGATACAAAATTATCATCAAGCTCAATCACCCCATGTCTGACAAGATATTCAATTCCATGGATAAACTCGATATCTGGGACTTGACCACTACTCCAAGCATATGCAATCTTTTTTACAGAATCAGGCATGATGGAACTGTCTTCTGTTTCTACAATGTCTTCCACTGGAATAATCTGGTGTTCCACAAGCCACCTCATACCATTTATAAAATCAGTATCAGAGATCTCCTGTTGAGACCATTTCAGTGCATTATGTTTTATCCAGGACGGTACAAGATGTGTTGTGACATCAGATGACGTTTGAGCATAGCCAAGTTGGCCAAATGATCCCAGTAGAATAGAAACAAGTACCATCACGATGGTGTTTTTCACACAGTTTTTGGCGATACACGGGCTTTAGACATTACGAATAATTTCACCAGTAGTTTTTACATATACAACAAAAACAAGATCGGCTTCTGATCTAGATTAAACAAATTTTTTGTCAAGACATATAGATTATGAAAAATATTAGGTAAGTTTTTGTTCACGAATAAGTGTATATAAGTCCAAATTTTTACCCAAGACATGATCAAGTCAATCAGCATTGCAGGATTGGAGGAAGGTACAGCATTTAAGAAACCAACAGTAGAACTTGAAGAACTTTCTGGAATGATATCATCGGATCATCTTATTTGGGTTGAATGTGTGGCAGATAACATCATTGAAGATTCTCCAAAGATTCTAGAAAAATTGAGCATTATCATGGATCCTTCCTTACTATTATCAGGATACGTGTCCAGCTATGAGGACAGGGGAGAAACACTAGGTCTTATGATACCTTTTGTTGTACCAGGAAATAACAAAACTTTGACGGCACCAATATTAATTTTCATGAAAAAAAATCTAATCGTAACCATTCATGACGATTATGGCGGAAAGATAACACGATTGTATACTTATGCGCCTACACTATTCCGAAAACTTCCAAAAGAGGCGGACAGTTGGGCAGATAGACAAACAATACTTCTTGCAAGAATCATAGATGAAATTTGTGAAGCTAATTTCTCAATATTACGCCTCATAGTTGAAAGAGCAGAGCAATTTGAAATCGATATTGCAGGTTCAAGACAAGTTACAAGAGATATTTCGTTAGAGCTCTCAAATGTACGAACATCGCTTTTGACTTTTTTGAATTCAACATGGGCTACATATGATACAGTTCACAATCTAAAATACGGCGATGCAGAGATGGTTTCAGATGACGAAGTAATTCTTGCAAAGTTCGAAGTAATTCTTGGAAGATTGGACAGACAAATCCAAATGTCAGAAAACATAATGCAGATGGTAGCAACAGGAGTTAACGTAGTACAGACTGAAGTTACAAACAAAGTCACTATTCTTATCATCTGGTGGACAGTAGCTGGAACAGCTGAGCTTGTGCCAAACACCATTGCAACAGTCTTTGGATTATATCCAAATCATGAGACAGTGTTTTGGCCGATTGTCACCACGGTAGTAATGTCTGCAGGACTGGCAACAGCAGTTGCCTATTTCTATGTGAGAAAAGTCTTTGGAAAATCATTAGGACTGGAGAGACTGAAAAAGTGTGGAAGAAGATCTGCCAAATAGCATTTTTAGATATTTTTCCATTTTAGGCAGCAATTTACTATAAAAATCAACATGTTTTCTTTTAAAAATCATCCAACGATGTCATAAAACAAGAAAACTGCGATCAGAGACACAAAGTAAAAGATTCATAAATCGAGTTTACCAATCTCGAAGAATTATAGCTTATGAAAGAATTTGG
>JANWJG010000057.1 GCA_025449485.1 Nitrosotalea sp.
AGGTAAAAATGTACACATAGGTCCCTTTACACACATTGGTAACAATGTAACTATTGGAGACAACTCAATAATCCACAGTCACATACACATCTACAATAATACGCATATAGGAAAAAATGTAACAATAGATTCATCTACCGTTATTGGTGGCGATGGTTTTGGATTTGAAAAAAATGAGTCTCAAGAATGGGAAAAATTTCCCCATATCGGAGGAGTAGAAATTCACGATAATGTTGAGATAGGAGCAAATGTGTGTATTGACAAAGGTACTCTAGAAAACACAATAATTGGATTTGGAAGCAAAATAGATAATCTGGTTCACATATCACATAATGTGAAAATTGGTCGTAATTGTATTATCGTAGCCCAGTCATTTTTAGGAGGAAGTTGCGTTCTAAAAGATAACACACATGTTGCCATGAGTGCGTCCATCAGAGATGGCATAAAAATAGGTAAAAATGCCATGGTGGGAATGGGTTCGGTTGTGACAAAAGATGTTCCAGACAACACAACTGTAATAGGAGTACCAGCTAGGCCTCTTCAAAAACAATTTCAAAAAAAGAATAATCATTAGATCATAGCAGTATATAAAAAATTTTCATGGGTAATTTTTAGGATCAAGATATGTAGAAATTCAATGATATGATAATATCATTGAGAATATTCATGACAGTAAATTATAAAATCGTTCATTAATTTCAATAAAGACCAAACTGGATGTCATTTGATAAATAAAAACACTAAACAACATGATGAATTAAAATATTAGTCAAATCATGATATAAGATAATTGACTCATTTAAAAATTCTAGTTGTAAATGATTTTGCAAATGTAGCATTTACCCTCCAAAAATATTCAAACATTCAAGTTGACGTAATATACATGCATAAACAATCAGTGCTTTCAGTTGCAAAAAATCCATTATTTTTTATAAAGGGCAAAGGTCTACATTCGCAAATAAATCAAATAAAACAACTATCAAAAGAATATGATGTGTTTTTATGTTTTGGTTGGATAGCGGCATCAATCTGTTATTTGGCAGAAGTAAATTATATGATGTATTTTGTTGACTCATACATAGATCCAGAAAATAGAATAAGAAGCAAAATTTCATTTGTAAAAAAAAATCTTCTTAATAATGTGTATAAAGATACTCTAGATAATGCATCAATAGTTATTGCAGGGATATCTCATGATGCAAAAATTTTGCAAAAATACAGACCTGATGTAAAAATCATATTTCCACTTATTGATAGTGAGATGTTCAATCCAGATGTCAATAGAAGGGAATTAAAAAGCGATAAATTTGTTTTTTTGTCTCCACAAAGAATTGAATCTGACAAAGGACAACATATTTTATGGAAGGCTGTTGAATTGACCAAATCCGATTTCATAGTTTTACAGACTGATTGGGGCTCAGGTGAATATTATGAGAAAATGCTGCAAATCAAACCTTCTAAGATAGAGATAATTCCAAGAATAGCACGCCATGACATGCCATCATATTTAGTATCAATAGACGCATTACTTGGACAAATTTCCATGACTACCTGTGGTTCTAGCGAAAGAGAAGCTGCCTTGTGCAACAAACCAGTATTCTGTTATTCGCCAGAAAATTATTCCGTAGATAATGATGACCCTTTTTACAAAGAAAGTAGAGAACCTAAAGATATTGCCGCATACATAGACAAGATGGTTTTGGATAAGGACTTTAGAGAAAACTTAACAATGAGCCAAAATGCATGGGTGAAGAAAACATTTAACACAAATAGAATAGTTCAAGAATGGAAAGAAATCTTTGAACAGGCTGCTAAGATGAAACCAACATATCATGTAAAGACAAAGTATAGAATAATTTTCAAGATGATATCAATTGTAGAAAATTTGATTCACAGGGATCTAAGCTCTATTGGAAGAAATATCAAATGATCATTCAAGAAAAATCAGTAATTAATAACGGGTGTTTTTTTTATTCATATAGGTTTGTAGGATCATACTTGATACATTCTTAGGCAATACCTTAAACATTACATCTCTGATTTGTCGACGAATTCTTATCTTGAGAGGCTTTTGCTTCTTATACTTTTTCCACGCTTCCACATACTTTGTCTTTTCCTCAACAGGTAGTTTATTCAAAACAATATTTCGAATCACATTAGAATGAGTTAGAGATTCATTGATCTTCTTTTTTGTAAGCTGATCCTCATGTATTCTGTAATTTGCAAGGATTTGAGGTATCAGATGCATATTGCATTCATGAATCAAACAACATCGAAGCCAGAATTCATAATCTTCTTGAAATCCGATAGTTTCATCAAAAAGACCACATTTATCAAAAACTGACTTGTGAATAAGACTGGTAATTCCATTTCCATAATGATGATCTAGTAGAATTACATTTTGTTCAAAATTACTCAAATTATCATTGTTCGGTTCCATGAATTTGCCAACTATGTTACTTGATTTGTTAATAAGATTATAATTTGAATAGAATATAGTTGATTTTGATTTTTCGTCAAGTTTTCTTGTTTCTAGAATTAATGATTCTATTGCATGTTTGAGTAAGACATCATCAGCACTCAACCACTTGAACCACTCGCCAGTCATCACACTTATTCCAGAATTTAGTGCAGTTGGAGTCCCACCGTTTTTTTTATCAATGATTCTTATTTTATCAGAGTATTTTTTTAGAACATCAAGTGATTTATCCGTAGAACCATCATTTACTGCGATAATTTCAATATCATTATAGGTTTGTTCCAACGCAGATGTGATACACTCATCTAGATATTTTTCTGCATTATATACCGGTATAACCACGGATACTTTCATTTAATCTCATCAAATTTTTTTGGAGTGGGTATACTTCCACCCTTTGCTATCAAATCAAGTTTATTTTCAAATATTTGTAATTGTTTCAATTCTTCAGACGTGAGTTTTTCATCTGAAAGTGATTTTCTTCCTAACCTTAATAATTCCAAATATAGTGGTGCAATGCATTCTTTTTGTATACCCGGAGGAAGCTTGTAACTATAAGGAAAAGACTCCCATAAAATATCCTGATCTGCAGAATATGCTGGAGATTTTTTCATATGCAGGTATCCAACTATTACAAGAAGTGGAACACCAATTACAGAAGAAACTATAACGTATATGGAAAAATTTGGAAAGATTGCGTTTATTGTGGGATCATCTTTGATGGCAAGATAATATGTAGTAGTTAGCATGTTTAACATTGCTAAAATAAATGCAAAATATTGTGCATATCCTACACGGAAATACGACCATGAACGGAAAACTAGTTTCTTTTTCATTTTAAAACAGACCCTTTGGAGGATTTCCGACATGTCCACCGTTTGTTAAATGAACTAACTGATCTTCAATTTTTTTTATTGATTCTATTTCTTCTTCGGATAACGTTTCACCTTGTGTTTTTTTAACCGCCAGTTTTAAAATAGCAAGATATGCAGGACCAAAAACTTCCTTAGCGTATCCAGGAGGCAGCTTATAGGAATAAGGGGTAGACTCTGTGACTATATTTGCCTCTGCGGCATAAGTTCCAATTCTTTTGTAATGTAACCACCCAGACAAAACAATCAGAGGAGTCCCGATCACAACGAGAAATAACACGTAACTAAGAAAGGTCGGAAATACGTTTAAGACAAATGGAATTTTTTTTGCTGCAAGAAAGTATGTTGTTGTAAGTATATTGATAGTTCCTACTATCATTGCAAAATAAGTTGAATAACCCAGTCGAAAATAATAAAATCCTTTAAACGATCTTCTTCTATGTTTCATATGTGATTCAGGCTGATCTTTATTCACATCTTTGAATAGAATAACGCAATTATTTAACAGTTGAATTAAAGCAAATGTAAACAGCAGACAGTGTTACTGAATTGCCAAAATTGATTTTCTATTTTATATTTAAATCACATATGAATGTGAAGAAAAATCCAAACATTTCTTGTTAAATTAATCTTCAAGCAATCCATTTGAGTTTCTTCATAAGTTCAATTAGTTCATTTTTGTTTAGATGTTTGACAGTTGCAGAGCCATATTCTTTTATTTTAACAGATTTCTTTAGTGAATGTGTATCAAATTCTTGCTCATGTTTTATGACAAAGTGGTCTTTTCTCTCTTCAACACGTCTCATCTCTTCTTCAGATACTAGAATTTCATCTATTTTTTCTCCTGCACGGATACCAATATACTTTAGAGGATAATTACTGTGATTTGTTTTTAATTCAGCATATGCTTTGGCAAGATCAACTATTTTTGCAGCTGGTGCTTTCTTGACAAATATTTCTCCTCCCTTTGCATTTTTTAATGTATAAAAAACAAGATCGATAGCTTGACTTAGTGTCAACATGAATCGAGTCATTTCAGGATGCGTTATAGGCAATGGTTCATTTTTAGCAATTTTTGCATTCCATAGAGGAGTTATGCTACCCCTGCTTCCCAGGACATTTCCGTATCTAACACAAGAAAATATTGTGTCATCTTTGGAGAGATCGTCAGAGAGGACTATTTTTTCTTGTAATGCTTTTGTCATACCCATTGCATTTACCGGTTTGACAGCTTTATCCGTACTAATTGCAACTACTTTAGACACATCTCTTGCAACTGCAGCCTTTACTACATTGTATGCTCCAATAATATTTGTCTTGACTGCTTCAAATGGATGCGACTCAACTGCAGGAACTTGTTTTAGTGCTGCTGCGTGAAATATTATATCAATATCTTTTGTTACAGTATAAAGTCGATCATAATCTCTGACATCACCAATAACAAACTGCATTTTTTTCAGTATCGGATCATCAGAAAATTCTTGTCTCATGATGTGCTGCTTGTCTTCATCTCTACTAAAAATTCTGATAATCCTAGGCTTGTATCTCATCAATTCTTTGATCATCTGGTGACCAAAACTTCCAGTACCACCAGTTATCAGAATATTTTGATCATTTATGACCGATGAGTAATCCAACTCAAATGCAATGATTGATGCTTAGTTAATAAGTCTTAATTAACAATTAAATAATTTCAGATATTTGAAAACCTTTTAAATTTGGCAATAACATCAACACACATCTCATGAAAATAATGTCTATTTTTGGAACACGACCAGAAATAATCAGGTTAAGCAGAATTTTCTCTTTGCTTGATACAAATTTTAATCACATAATGGTCAACACAAGTCAGAATTACACTTACGAATTAAATTCAGTATTTTTTGACGAACTTGAGATTAGAAAACCGGATTATGATTTGAAAATAAGGACAGGAAAATACGGACCAGAGGTTTCAGATATAATTACAAAATCTGAGGAAGTATTACAAAAAGAAAAACCAGACATTTTACTAATTTTAGGCGATACAAACAGTGGACTTGCAGCAATACCTGCGGCACACCATGGAATAAAAATAGCTCATCTTGAATCTGGAATGCGTAGCTATGATTTTCGCATGCCTGAAGAAAAAAATCGAATCATAATAGATCATCTCTCATCGTTATTATTGCCATATACTACATATTCACGAGAAAACTTGATTCGAGAAAATATTCATCCAGGTAAGATCTATGTGGTAGGAAACCCCATAATTGATGTCATAAACTATTTTACTCCAAAAATAGACTCGAGTAAAATCATGGAGAAAATGAATTTAGAACCAAACAGTTACTTTTTGGTTACGGCCCATCGTAGCGAGAATGTTGACAATCCTGAAACCTTGGAGAAAATTTTTACCTCTCTTCAGAATATAGGTAAGCGATTCAAAAAAAGAGTAATCTATCCAATACATCCCAGGACACTAAGCAAGTTAAAGAAACGAAAAGTACCAAATAACATTGAATTGATAAAGCCACTTGGCTTTTTTGATTTTTCAAAACTAGAAAAAAATGCATTTTGTCTCATTACAGATTCTGGGACTGTTCCAGAAGAGGCACTTTACTTTAAAAGACCTTGTGTGACAATACGTGAAAGCACTGAAAGACCTGAATACATCGAAGAAGGAGCAAACATACTTGCTGGGCTTGATCCAAAAAATATTGAAGAAGCAGTTAAACTGATTACTTTATACAAAGTTGATAGAGCGTGGAATAAATCATTAGGAGACGGAAAGACTGCTTTGAGAGTAGCCAATATACTACGAGGAAAAATAAACAGATTAACGTACTAGTTTTTAGAAAAGATTTTCAATACCTTTAATCAAGAGATAGAAAGTGACCATTTTAATCACAGGCGGAAGTGGGGCCCTTGGTACAGAGTTGAAGAAAATATTTACAGATACATTAACACCTGCACATCAGGAACTTGATATTACAAACAAGAAAAATGTTGCAGATTATATTTTAAATCATGACATTGATTCCATAATACATACTGCAGCCCTTACCCACATAAGGCCATGTGAGGAAAACAAACCAATTGCATGGAAGACAAATGTTGATGGAACCAGAAATTTAGTTGAAGCAGTTTTAGATAACAAAAAAAAGATAAAATTCATCTACATTAGTACGGCCTGTGTTTTTGACGGCCACACAGGCATGTACAAAGAAAGTTCCATACCATATCCTGAAAATTTCTATGCCTTGACAAAATTGATAGGAGAATATGAGGTAAGCAAACTTCGGGAATATTTGATTGTTAGAACTAATTTTGTTGCCAAGAAAAAATGGCCATATCCAGGCGCATTTGTAGATAGATTTGGTACATATCTTTTTGCACAAGATGTATCCCAAGGAATAATGGATGTTCACAGGGAAAATATGAGCGGCCACGTACATATTGTGGGGGACAAGAAAATATCCATGTTTGAACTTGCCAAGTTAACTACTCCTGAAATTCAACCTATGACAATTAAGGAATATTCCGGTCCAAGACTTACAATGGACATGAGTCTAGACACAGAACGCTGGAAGAAATACAAGATTTCAGATCCGTAGAATTAGTTTTTTATATTTTCTATAAAACTCAGCAAAGCATCTTTGAATGTTTTTTCATCATAATTTTTAAGAGAATCTTGCAGGGATTTTATCAGTTGGTCATAATCTCCAGCAAGAGCTTTGTTGATTTTCTCCTGAGCATCTTTTTTGTCACCAGGTCTGTATCGCAATTCATTTATCGGTACAGTTTCCGTATGTGCAGAATTGTCTGGAACTATTGGAATACATCCCGCTGCAATGCTTTCAACCACAGAGATTCCAAATGTCTCAGGAGACGCATGAAAGTAAACCTTTGATTTTTTCAAATCACCCACAACTTGGCTTCGTTCAACATTTTGTAGTAGAGAAATCTTGGATTTAATATTCTGGAGCTTGTTCGCTATTTTTTCATAATATATCTGGTTTACTCGAGCCTTTGTGTTTCCAATTATTGTATATTGTACATCAATATCTTTGAAAACATCAATTGCAAATTCCAAGTTTTTTTCCTGAGAGTATCTTGAAATTGTAATTGCAGATTTTTCCTTGTGGACATCATTTTGAAATATCTCCAACTCAACTGGTGGATATACTACAACAGAATCTTTGGAAAAGTTCTTTTTTATAGAATCCTGGATAAATTTAGAGTTTGAGATAAATAGAATATTTTCATCGTTTATTTGTTTTAGGAATTTCTGACTCAGAATATAGTATGGCTTGTAATACCAAGACCACGCACCCTTGTATTTTGTTATGTCTTTTTTTGTCTCATTTTGAAAATCATGGTGGCAGTAAATTATCACTTTTTGATCCTTTTTTTGTGGCAATACCAACCCACCAGATGCCTGGATGATGAGATCCTCATCATTTGCTTTTTCAATTAATCTTGATTCCATGTATCTTTGATAGAGACCAAAGATAGGCAAATGAAATGGCAGTGTAGAAATTATTTTGATGCCAGGAATTTGTATAGAGGGTTTTGAAATGGTGTACAGAGTCACTTCATGTCCTCCCTCAATCAGAGCCTCAATTATTGCATAAAGTGTTTTTTCTGTTCCTCCTCCACCACCTACAAAGCCGTGAATAATTCCTATCTTCATTTGTGTTTGTAACAAACACCTTACAATTAATCTTTAGAAATGAAATTTAGGTGAAAATAGTGTTTGAAGAAATCCTAAGAGATTATGTTAAAGCTTGTGATGCTTCATGCATCATCTGGCTCTTTGCACAGCCTGCTGCAAGCTCGTCACCAGAACCTCTTCTCATAATTCCTCTGTAGAGACCATCTTCGAGTTTTACTCCAACTCTTTGTTCCCATTCTTCTACTGATATGGAATATTTCTTTTGGATTCTGTCTCTATACCATTCTGGAATTACGTTAAAGGCACAGAATGGAACAATTCTCAAGTCTGGTGTAAGGTAGTGAATGTCACATCTCTGGAGTCTTTCAAGATCTTCATTGTATTTATCCTGGAAGTGCATCATACCCAAGAACAATCCCTTGACATGCCATGAACCTACAGAGTTGAAAGATCTCTTCATCAAAATGCTACCAAACATCTTTGCAAGGTCAAGACCTGCTGGCTGTTTCTTTTTATCGATAAAGCTTGAAAGTTTTCTTACAACTTCGAGCATTGTGAAATACTTGTTCTTTCCAGACTTGATTTCCTCTGCCTTGTCTTCAAAGAGTTCTAACATTCCTTGAATGTCAGCAAATCTTGTCAGTGGGACAAACTTCTTTGTCTCTGCATCTTCGAAGATGTATGTACCTGCACCACATGCAAAGTGGATTGAGAGTTCATACTTTGGCTTGCTAGAGAATGCTTCAATTACGTTTGTTAGAGGCATGCAACTTGGAACTGGGAACCAGTCATCTACTGTTACTTCGCCTTGTGTCTGTTCTTCAATTCTTTGTATACAGTCTGGTATTGTGATTCTGTATTTTTCACGTTCTTTCTTGCCCATTCTTCCAGTCAATGATACTGGTTGGAAGTTTACTGCATGAACAACATCGAGGTTCTTTTGAGCATATCGGATTATTGGACCTAATTCATGGTCATTGATTGATTTGATAACTGTTGGAACAAATACTACTGTGGTTCCTGTCTTTCTTGCACTCTCTAATGCATATGGAATTTCCCAGTGGTTCTTTGGATTTGTTCTTGGTGTAACACCGTCAAAACTGAGATACAAATTATTTACACCTGCAAGTCTTACTTCTCTCATTGCTTCTGGGTCTAGTGCAAATCTTATTCCGTTTGTGTTCATCTGGATGTGATCAACACCTTCTTCTTTCATTATTTTGATAACATCAACAATATCTTCTCTGAGCATTGGTTCTCCACCAGTAATCTGCATAGAGTTTCCTGGAATTGGTCTTTCTGCTTTTAGTGTCTTCATCATTGCTCTTACTTGGTCTTGTGATGGTTCATACATGTATGCACCTTCGAGACCCTTCTTCACATAGAAGAAGCAATACCAACATGTCAAATCACATCTGTTTGTGACTATCATGTTTGCAAGCCCACTGTGGGACAAGTGATTAGAGCATAGACCGCAGTTGTTAGGACAGGAACATTTGTCAATCATTACGTTTGGAGCATGTGCGCCCTTGCCGTCAATCCAATAAGTGCTGAATTTTTTATACATGTCATAAGAGCCAAAATAGAGTTCTTCACATTCACCATGTGTTGGGCAAGTCTTTGTCATGAAGACCTTGCCGTCTCTCTCAAATACCTCTGCATCAAGTATCATGTTGCATTCAGGACAGATACTCTGGGTAAATCGTATAGTAGATTTCTTTCCTAGAGTAGGAGTCTTTTGATTAGATATCTGGATTAATTCCATAGCTTATACGCATATCTTAGGAGATAGTATTTAATCCATTTCCTACAAGACACCAGATGAATAGGTAGGTGAACCCTCACAAAAAACCGATCCTAGACATATATATCAAAAGAGCCCCCGATCATATCACATTGAGTCTTTCTGACAAGGCACGAAAATCATTAGAAAAAATTGGCCTCACAAGCTATGAGATCAAGACATATTCTTCACTCTTAAAAACAGGTCCAATTACTGCCTCAGATCTTAGTCAAAAATCAGGAGTGCCATATTCAAAAATTTATGAGGTTCTAGGCACGCTGGAGGATAAGGGATGGATAGGTTCAGATGATTCAAGACCTACTCAATATTTTGCAAAATCTCCAGCTACTGCAATACAGACATCAAAGCAGCAACTTGAAACAGAATTTAGAAATAATGAAAATATAGTACTCAAGGAACTCACTCCGCTTTATGAGCAAAGTGGGATAAGTGAGAGACCAGACATTTGGATAATTTCAGGCGTGATAAACATTGCAACAAAAATTCTTGAGATGGTAGATTCCTGTAGAAACGAAGTCATGATTGCAATCCCCAAGGTTGCAGAAGAATTGGCAAAAGAAGCCTTGCCAAAAATCAGACTATTGCATGACAGAGGAGTAGATATTACAATTCTAGTTTCAGACGATGTTGAATCTGATACATTGAAATCATTATCAAGGCTAGCAACGGTAAAAGTGAAGAAGGGCCTCTTTGGTGGAGGAATCATTTCGGATAAAAGATACGTGGTTTTACTGCTTGGCGAGGAGCTTGGTACCACTGGAACAAAGGAGGCAGTTGCCATATGGGCAGACCATTCTGGCCTGGCAGGCTTTGCCCGCGAATATTTCGAGTATCTTTTAAAAGAATCAAAAGATGTAAAATCAAGTAAGTAGGATATCAGTCATGGAAGATCAAGAAGTCTTGTTTGTTGGAACTGCCGAAGCAGAACATGTCGAGATGTATCTAAAGGCAATATGGCATATCAAGGAAGGAGGAGATCCTGTAAAAATTAGCACCATTGCCAAGATGCTAAACGTAAGACAACCAAGTGTAGTACAAATGCTAAAAAAACTAAACGAATCAAAACTTGTAAATTATAACAAAAGCGGAGTCTCGCTTACTAAAAACGGTGAAGAGATAGGCTCTAACATGATGCGAAATAGTAGACTGCTTGAGGTGCTTATGGACAGCGCTCTAAAGGTAGACATTGACGAAGAGATGGTTTGCGGCATTGAACATCACATGAATGTACAATTCACAGATGCTCTATGTACAATGCTCAAGCATCCAAGAAAATGTCCACACAGCCATGACATCCCACGTGGAAACTGTTGTAAGAACTAATTGAAATAAGTTATATCAGAGAGATGGAATATGAGATCAAATGACTTGTTTTTGTGGCTGTGAAACTTTTGTCAAAGACAGTAATGGATTCAAGGTTGGTTGCGTAAAATGCAGCCATGGTGCACAGAACCATGAACAAAGCTTCAAGCTAAAACCACTAGAAGAAGGGGCCCAAAAGAGAGGTTCACTATCCTAAAATCATTCGCCTATTACTTTAACAAGAACACGTTTTGATCTCTTGCCGTCAAATTCTCCATAAAAGATCTGTTCCCACGGACCAAAATCAAGTTGGCCTTTTGTTATGGCTACAACAACCTCTCTTCCCATTACTTGTCTTTTGAGATGAGCGTCAGCATTATCTTCCCCTGTCTTGTTGTGTTGATATTGTGATGTTGGTTCATGTGGCGCAATCTCTTCTAGCCACTTTTCATAGTCTTGGTGCAATCCACCCTCATTGTCATTGATAAAGACACTTGCAGTGATATGCATGGCATTGACAAGACAAAGGCCTTCTTTTATGCCACTTTTTTGAATTATTTTTCTTACCTCTGGCGTGATATTTACAAATCCTCGCCTTGATGGAACATTGTATGTAAGATATTCGGTAACTGATTTCATGAACAACAATAGAATCATTTGCCGATAAAAATCCAGTGCAGGCTCAGAACTCAAGATCCTTCTCATCAAGTCAAAGGGATTTGGTCATCAACGCCTGCAACCAAACAATTTTGTCTGTTCCTACTTGAGTCTTTCAAGAAGCTTGATAAAAGGCGAGGGCATTGTTTACACAAATGGTAGCAATAGATGCAACGTGTTCTCTTGAAAGTTTTAGGAAGTTTGTAATCCTGAGCACTTGTAACTCATTTATTCCTGAAAGTTACCTAGAGGATTACGAAGTCTTCCCGGAACGTGAGGCATCACCTGGCCCAATTTATGTAGAGGCTGCAGACAAGGTCACTCTGAAGAAGATTCGAGACATGACTTTTGTGAATGCAAAAGAAGTGCTTGGCATAATATACTCGTCAAAAAGCGGCAACACGAATCTAAAGTGGAGACAGGTAAGAAGAAACACGGGCAAAGTAGTTGGAGAGGCCTCAACCAATACGCTTGTTAACTTGACCGAATCCGGTGTACTGACACAGGAATGGGTCCAGAATTACTTGAGAAAGAAAGCAGAAGAAAAGAAAGAAGTCAAGACTGACGAGTTGACAAACTAGATTACTTTTCTTTTTTATTATAGTTCTACAAAGGTATTAGATTGATTATTAAAAAGATAGACGACAATACAGTTGCCCTGATACCTGAGGAATCAGATGATCTCTTTACACTACGTCGTGTCATAGGCAGAGGAGACAGGATAATTGGGGATACATCAAGGGCTGTAAAACAGGAGAAGGATTTTTCAAGACCTGACAAGGGAGAAAGGGTAAAGATTCGCATAGCACTTGATGTTGAAAAAATTTCTATAGATGAGGTAGTAGATAGGTTAAGAGTCCAGGGCACCATATCAGAATCAGACAATCCATCAGTAAGTAAAGGATCGCATCATTCCCTGACACTAAAAATTGGTGATGCTGTTACCCTGATTAAAAAAAATTGGAGCGACATTGAGCAAAAGTTGCTCTTTGGAAAAAAAGACAATAGTACGTTTCTTCTTGTGGCAATAGATACCACAGACTGTGGCCTTGGAAGATTAAGTGGAACACATCTCAAACTTTTGCCAAACATGTATTCTGGCGCAAGCGGAAAAAGATACAAATCAAAATTTAACATCCAAGACTTTTTCAAGGATGTACAGAGTGCGATTTCTACATTGATAAGAGATGGAGACAGCATAGTGATATTTGGACCAGGCGAGACCAAGAAGAGATTATCAAATTTTCTTGCAGAGGTACCACATATCAAGGGACATAAGGTGCAAGTGGTAGATGGAATAGATTCATCAGGAGAGGATGGGATTTACACTTTTATAAAATCAGACATTATGAAGCAGACACTTGATACAAGCAAGATTGCAAAGGTATCTGCCATACTAGATGAGACCATGGCAAGGGCCAACAAAAAAAGTAACAAGTTTACCATGGGCTTTGATGAAACCACAAAGGCAAATGAAATCGGTGCAGTAGAGTCCCTTGTATTTTCTGACAAGATCTTTGAGAAACAAGATGAAGACAAGATAATCGAATTTCTCAACCAGGTTGAATCAAAAGGAGTCGAAGTTTATGCGGTTGATTCTACTACAGATGCCGGGTTACGGGTTTCGTCTCTTGGAGGAGTGATTTCGCTTCTTAGGTTTGCCCCCCAAAGTTGACTCTTCAAGCCATTTCATGTACGGTGCATTGGTGCCATCCATTTTGAGCTCTACAATTTCTGGCACATGATATGGGTGGGACTTGGCTATCTCTTCTTTGAGTTTTTGTTTTGATTTTGTGGTGGTTTTAAAAAGTGCTAGAAACTCTTCAACATCTTCAATCTTGTCTTTCCATGAATAGATAGAGTTTATTTTTGTATAATTTACACAAGCTGCCAATTTTTTTTCTACTACAACATGTGCCACTCTAGAAATGGATTTTTTATCCGGATATGTCGAAACTATGACAATTCCCATAGCAACTGATAAATTTGCCCTGACTAAAAAGAGTATCAATTAATTTGGCTTTTGAATTTTTAACGCATAATTCCATCATCTATGTTTTGATTGCATGGGTCATTGTATTTGCAGTTGCAAAGGTCTTAAAACTTGACAAACATGGATTTGAGATAAAGCCATACAGTTTGACATACAAGAACCAGAATGTGCAATTGATACTAACAAGAATTCTAAGTAGAACCCAGCGTGCTACAAGAATTTTTTCCAACACTAGTGTAGTTTTGGGTTTCATAATGATGGGGGCTGCGTTTTGGTACCTTGTCTCAAACCTGTCAAACTTTTTTGTAAAGCCAGAGTCATTCTCAGAGATGACTGTACTGATACCAGGAGTGACAATCCAGTCAAGCGCAAACATTGCATATTTCCTGCTCTCAGTTCCAATCGTACTTGTCATACACGAGGGTGCACATGGAATTGTTGCCACACTAGAAAAGATCAAGATCAAGACAGGTGGATTTGCAGTCTTTATTGCGTTATTTGCAGGATTTGTAGAGCCTGATGAGGAAGAGTTTGTCAAGGCAAAAAAGATCTCACGTCTTAGAGTGATTGGCGCAGGGGCTACATCGAACGTTTTGTTTTCATTTTTAATTGCAGGACTGTTGATATTCAATCCGTCATTTGCACTCATCATGCCAGACCCAATCAAGGGAGTATTTTATAATGCACCCCTTGGAGTTCCAATAGTTTCAGTTACAGAAGGCTCTGGTGCTGAAAAAGCTGGATTGCAAAAAGACGACATCATAAATGCAATAGATGGAAATTCGGTTGTTCTTCCTCAGGACTTTGCTAAAATAAAATTAAAGGCTGGAGACACTGCCATGGTATCAATAATAAGAGATGGAAAACCCATGCAGATTCCTGTTGTTACCACTCCCTCTAAGGATGATCCACAAAAAGGAATGCTTGGAATTCTAAGAGCTGCATTACCATCATACCAGCCTGTTGTTCCATATTACATTCACTGGAGTCCTGAAGTTTTCATGTTCCTACTTTGGTTGTGGATGTTGTCATTTTTCATCGGAATATTCAACATGTTACCATTACCAATACTGGACGGAGGCAAGTTTGTTCATACAATAATTGAAAAGAAGGTATCTGAAAAAGTGCTAAAGGGTGCAATGATCTCACTTTATGCAGTTACATTTGCTTTATTTGGTTTGAACATTGCACTGTCAGCAATAAAATCTGGTTTTATAACAATTTAACAAAAGATGTCAGGGTCAGTTTTGTGGCCTTGAGACAAACTTACCATGTCCAGGTTTTGCAAGAATCTTGAAATCTTCAGCTACTATAGTTCCTCGAACAATTGTTTTTACAGGCCATCCCTTTAGATTCCAACCTTCATAGACGGTATAATCAGAAAAACCATTTATTGTTTCAGCAGATACCTTTCCTTCTTTTTTTAGATCAACTAGAACAATGTCTGCATCAGAACCTTTTTGGATTGTTCCTTTTTTTGGATACATTCCAAAGATTTGTGCAGTATTAAGACTGGTCATGTTTGATAATTGCCTGAGGTTTATCTTTCCCTTGTTAACTCCCTCGCTTAACAATATTGGAAGCATCGTACCCATCCCTGGAAATCCGGCAAGTGCGCCCCATACGTTTTCCCCACCCAACTTTAGGTTTAGTCTGTTTGCCACATGATCTGTTCCAATAGTATCCATTCTGCCGCTTTGTACCTCATGCCAGACAGATTCTACATCTTTGGAGGAGCGTATTGGAGGCATGACCTTTGCAAGATATCCCTTTTGGGATTCGTATGATAATGTTAGATAGTGTGGACAAGTCTCTACATTTATCTTGGTTCCATTTTTCTTTTCTCCAGATATTGCACCAATTGCAGCATTAGAGCCAATATGTACAAAATAGAGATTACAGCCATACTTTCTTGCAATCTTGGAAACAGTGGCGATTGACTTGACTTCAGATTCAGTAGACCTGCTTTGTGACCATGCCGCAAGTCCATCCATTTTTTTCTCTTTTGCAGTCTTGATTCCGCATGAACACATTTGATAATCCTCTGCATGGACAAGGACTGTACAATTCAGAGATGTGGCCTTTTCAACTATCTTTTCAATCATGTCAGTTGTCATCTCTACTTTTTCCTCACGTAGAGACTTTTCTCCAGGCTGCATGTCCATATAGACATGTCCAACTTCTTCGCCAAGGTTCATGTATATCTTAAATGAGGTTATTCCTTTACTTTTGCAAAACTCCATTTCATCAATTTGGTTTTTGTGAAGTATTGATGCATGAATTGAATAATCAACATAATGTGCCTTGGAGCTTGCGGCAAGTTGGGGATCTAGATTTTTCCTGTACGAGCCACTTAGTCTAAGCATTCGCATCATTGTGGTGACCCCACCTATTGCAGCTACTTTAGATTCAGTTGTAGCTGCCTCGTCAATTGGGGAATACACACCATAATGTATGTGCGGATCAATGATACCAGGAAGTGAAACTAGGCCATCTGCTTTTATTTTTAGATCACATTGTGGAATATCATTTGTAAGACCAACAATTTTGCCTTCGTCTATGACAATGTTCTTGTCGACCATTCCATTTTGAAGAATAACATGCGACCCTGTGATTACAGCATCTACTGTCATCACGCATTTTGCTTGAAAACCTAGTATTATTCTTTGAGTAAATGAATAAAAGCAGATGATATTCTTGATAACAAAAGGGCCGGTAGTCTAGTGGTAGTGATGCCGCGTTCGCAACGCGGAAGTCGGGGGTTCAAATCCCCCTCGGTCCACCT
>JANWJG010000058.1 GCA_025449485.1 Nitrosotalea sp.
AAGAATAGTTTTATTTTTTACTATAGGAAGTTGTGCTACAATCCATGGATACTCATAAACTCTAGGAAGGTGCTTCGTGTACCAACCAAAATATTGACGGCTCGTTTCTACTAACTTTATCAATATTGATTGTGAATAAACTGAATTCATGATAGATTGTAGTTTTTCATCTGTAATGTCATTTTCTGCTCTTTTCATTCTAACAAATAATTCAAAGCATGTTATCTAAAATCATTTACTTTTAAAATTTTTCATAAATGTGAACATGAGAGTTTTAGGTTTGAACTATCGTGATATCAAAAATACCAAATTTAAAATTAAATATCTTAAAAATAGTGATATACATATATGACATTTTTACCAAAGATCTACATGAACATAACATATGATAAAAATTAGAATTTAAAATAAATAAACTCATCAGCATTTCCACCATAAAAGAAGATAATCAATACAATTATTGATGTAAGCAGGATTGTCCAGTAACGTAGTTTTAGATCAAACAATTTTTGATACAAAATTGGTTTTCTATATGAAACATAACACAGTACAAAGAACAAAATTATTAGAATTATAGAAAATTTTCTTGTAGAGATATACTGTAGTGTGATTTGAGTATTAAAATCCCATATGAGATATTTTTTGAGAAATAAGATGGCATAGTCTGTGTCTTTTACTCTAAATGCAAGCCATGCCAAGAAAACAAAATATTGTGTCACTATAATTGACAGTATCCGTCCCGTCATAGATTTTAAGAAATAAGAATTTGCCAAAGATGGAAACTTGTGTTTTACTGCCTTGTGAATCACAAGATATGACCCATGAAGTAGTCCCCATATAACAAAATTCCATGATGCACCGTGCCACAGACCTCCCAAAAACATGACAATCATGATATTCAGAGATGTTCTGATCTTAGATCCTCGATTTCCTCCAAGTGGGATATAGAGGTAATCTCTCAACCAAGACGATAAGGAGATGTGCCATCTTTTCCAAAATTCTGATGGTGATGCAGCAAAGTATGGGTTGTTAAAGTTAGGCGGAATGATAAATCCCAGTATTCTTGCGGCACCCAGTGCTATGTCAGAATATCCAGAAAAATCTGCATAAATCTGAGTACCAAATGCCAATGCAAGAAGTATAGATGAAAAAGATTCTTGAGGAGAATTGGAAACTATATCGTTAACAAGAGGTGCAACATTATCAGCTATGAACATTTTTTTGAAAAAACCAATAGCCATCATGGTCAAACCAATCTTTAGGTTTTGTTTTTCAATTACTATTTGACGCAACTTCAATAAAATTGGGGAAGAAATTACTTCCTCCCTCAACTGAGGAATGAATTGTTTTGCTCTTAATATAGGTCCTGCCACCAGTTGTGGGAAAAAAGTAACAAATAAAGCATATTCTCTAAGCGATTTGCTTGGAGAAATGTTTCCACGGTATACATCTAGTACATAACCAATTGAGTGAAAGGTATAAAATGAAATACCAATTGGTAATGCTAAATTTAGCAACGGTATTTGTGATTTTAAATCAAAATAATTACCCATTATGTTGAATTGAGTTATTGCAAAATCTGCATATTTGTAAAAACCAAGAAGTGCCAAGCTTCCTCCAAGACTGATAACCAAGAATATTTTTTTTCTTTGCATTGATGATGTGTTAGATATAGCACGAGCAAGATAGAAATCTAAAAGTGTGATATACAATAACAGTACAATAAGATAGTTACTTGAGTAATAGAAGAAAAAGTAACTTGCTAGCAGAATGAAAGTATGTTGAAATTTTCTATTCTTTATTGCTACTACCGTACAAACTACAATAGCAAAGAAGATTAGAAACTCAGGTGAATTAAATAGCATTATGATCTCGTTTCATTTAGAATAATTTGTGCAATGTCTTGATTGTATATCATTCCTGGTTTGAGTAAGGTAACATGTGTGGGGTTGAAGAAAATATTTTCGTTTTTGTATTTTTCATGTAGAAAATAAACATCAATATGATATTTCTCATGTAGATTATTTAAAATAGAAATAAATCGAGTTTTGTCAATATTTGAAATATCATCAATATAGTATTTTGAATATGGAGCTGAAAATAATACAACTTTTATATCATTCTGTTGGAATTTACTTATCATACTTTCTAGTGCGTTGGTGTTTTCTTCTTCACTTTGCATGCTAAAGCCTTTGAAGTATCCGGTACGCATCCAATTTTTTGCGGATGTTTCGTTTTCTATAGTCCACATAGTTTGAGAATAAACATAAAATGGTGAATGAGACTCGGATGTGGCTATTGAAACAATAAAGTTATCATTTTGTGCCCAACTAGGAGTTTTACCTTTTGGAGTTAGAGCATAAAGTTGTGCATTTTCATTCCATCCTTTGTCCATAGCCCATTTCTTTAGATTTTCATAGTTACCCTCTTTTACCTCAGGAAATTCTTTCTGTAGATCTACTCTTTGTTTCCATATATTGTACAGGATTTGTTCTGAAATTGGAAAAGATTTCATATCAAATGATTGTTCAAGTGAACTTAGGACAAGCAATCGTGGACTTTCATTCATGCCAAATCCAAGAAGTTTGTAATTGAAAAAATTTTCTAATGCAGACTTGGGAGATGGCAATAATTCATCAGAATGTCTGGCTTGGCTCATACCATCCACAACATCATCTGGTGCATATGTTTCAAAATCTCGAAACCCAATACCGTAAAAAACAAATTTTGGTTTTGCAGATATAATATCATTAATAGACCAGATCCTATCAATTGGTTTGTCTGCACGATTTGCCAGATTATAGACCTCATAGTTTTTGTGATTTTCACTAAGGGTTTCCTGAATGAAAGATGTGTTAAGCTGACCTACATAGCTGGAACCAACAAGAAAAATCTTGTTACTATTTGATCTGGCAAGATTAGAGTAAAAGCCTCGTTCATCAGCATTATCTCCGAAGCTGAGATGATAAAATACAAAATAAAATAAACAAAAAGCAACCAAAAATGATATCGCTACTGCGATTACAATCTTTTGATTTTCACCTATAGTAATTATACCAATAGAACTCATGATAGAACTAATTATATTTTAATTTAAAAATACACATATTATGAGAATCACAATTATACATATTATACTGAAGTATACTAGGTAATAAAAGATGGTAAATTGAAATTAGGAGAAAATGACATTGGTGAAAATAATCTCACTTGGGCTCTAGGTAAATCTTCCAATCCAGAGTTATTATCAGAATTAGTTAAAACAAGTAGAACATATTTTTCATGGTTTACCAAACATCTACCTAGAGCATTTGAATATCCATGGATTGCAAAACAAATCCCCTATGTAAAAGATAAACAGATTATGGATATAGGTTCAGGCGTGTCTCCTATGCCTTTGTTTTTTGCGAATAAGGGTGCAAAAATAACAACCATAGATAATTCAAATACTATTCGAAGCCCAATTGATAATGCAATCACATGGAATGAATGGGGTTTTTTCGACTACTCTATTTTAAATAAAAATATAAAATCAATGAATTCAGATATTCAAGAAGTTAGTTTTGAAACATATTTTGATTGCATATATTCTATAAGCGTTATTGAACACATGTTATCCAGTACACGTAGACAGCTTTTTCATAAAATATCTAATGTACTCAAAGGAAATGGCGATCTATTATTAACAATAGATTTGATTCCCAAAACTGAGATCTTATGGAATTATTCAGAGGGATTATTAGTTGAACAACCTAATCAACATGGCAACTTATCAGACATAAAAGATGAGCTTGTTGGATATGGTTTTCATCTTGAAAATTGTGAGTTTTTGCGAGATTTACCAGATACTAGGGTTGATTGTGTATTTTTGTCACTAAAAAAATCATAACCAACCATAGAAAATTTTGCTTGTAAATCAAATGAATTTATAAATCAAAGTATCAGAAAGGAAATTACGATTTTATATTAATTATCAACTTAATTTTTTTCAAAAAGAATTATACATACATCTCTATAGACTCCAATAACCTGCATATTTGATATTCCAAACTTATTTAGTGTCATTGTAATGGGTTCATGATATGCTGTAATTTCACTCCCATATTGCGGCCTTGGGAGCCACTCAAATGACGATATCATTCCAATTTTGTTTGTAGCGTCAATCAAGCATTTTACAAATTCTTCATACGTTTTGTAGTCATGTTGATGAATCAAGACATCAAAGCACATGACAAGATCTGCCTTGGGATTAGTACGATGTGCAATTTCAATGAAATTTCCTGTGATAAAATTCCATTCCGGTTTTTTCATTTTATTTGTAGATACTACATGTGATGAGAGATCTACTCCAGTATAATTCTTGAATGGCAATTCCTTAACTACTTCAATATCCCCACAGCCAACATCAAGTACTGATTGTGGTGTGTATCGGTTCCATATTTTTTCCATCAATGATCTTTTGTATTGCAGGTGGATTCCCCTTGATCCTATTCCAGAACCCAAGGTAGTATTTTGCATGTATCTGTTCTGCCAAAATTCTAGATTATCAAATGAGTTGTTGTGGAATCTAGTGTTTATCGTATTTTGATATTCTGTTATTTTGTCTTTTGAGCTTAATACAAGATTAATTCTATCCAAAATTGAATTAATATTATCATATGAACAGTGTGCTATGTTACCATCAGAAAATTTATGATGATAATGAATCAGATATGGTTTCATAACCTCTGGGTTTAGGTTTTTGTGGATCGGATAATGAGTTGGAAAGTTCATTTCTAGAGGCAGAGCAAAATGTGCAATATTTGTACTAGCAAGAGCCAATGAAAAGGCAAATTGATCTGTAAAAAAAACATGTTGTGAGATAGCAGGAAGATTTTCATATTCCTGTTCAAGTCTTGCTACAAAAAACTTCCATTTTTCATACAGTATATGGACATATTTCTTTGGAACAAGTATCACGCCACTATTAAAATATGGAATGGTATCTAAGAAATGAAAACTAGTTTTGTATCTCTCTTGAGGTAATTCCAATCCAAAGTGATCAAATAATGATTTCCACACATCCATACTAAGAGGATCTTGATCAACAGGTTTTGCACCAATTGCATCGCTTCGTATAAATTTTGTAAAGTCCTCTGCAATTACAATATCCGTATCTAATGCTATCAGATAATCAAAATCCTCTTCTTCACACAAACTCAACATTTGAATTTTATTTGCATGCGGGGATTTAGAACCAAGTTCTTCTGTTATCTTTATACGAACACCCATCCCAACTAGGCTTTGAATCAAATCAGAATCAACAGGTTCTGTAAAACATGCAATTTTTTGTGCCAAAGAAAGTGAGCCGCCAAAATGATTGAGTGTTTTAAACAGATATTGCATTTCGGTTCTGAATGGTTCTCTATTTGCACCTTGACACGCTATTAAAATTCTAGATGGATCAATCATTTTAAAACTTCTTTCAATTATATGACAGATCTATATTGACTTATTTACACATAGGATAAAACCGACCTATGGCATTGTAAAATCATACAAGTATACAATATTGAATAATATTTTATAAATTAAAAATAATCAATAAAATTTTTCAGACATTTTCTATTGTATTTACTTGACCTGTAACGCATTGGTTGCCTGAGCCCATGCCTCTCTGTAATCAAATATTGCCCTGTGGAACTTGCCGCTTGCAATATCTGACTGGGCCTTTTGTACAAATCCATTTGCCTTTGTTATGTCATTTTGAACCTCGGTTATCTTGGATGCCTTGGCGTTGTGGGACTGGAGACTGCTCAAGTATGCGTTTGCAGATGAGATCTGTCCCTGTGCAAGTGAACCATCAATTGATACCAGTTGGTTGACTAGTCCCTGTATCGAAGTTGCAAGTCCTGAAGGCAATGCTGCCGTCTTTATTCCATTAAGGTCATGGTCATGCGTACTGTCATCAGATGGGTCTGCCATGTCAGAATCATCAGATGTTGCCTGGGGTATTAGGTTTAGCAATACATTTACAGCGTTTGCCTCCTCGTTGAAGACCTTCTTTCCGTTCTTTGAATCCAGTGTATTTGCATCATTATTCCAGAGGTTGTCTGCTGTACTCTTTTGTACATGCACTGCAGCCCTGTCAAGCTTCTTTACTACATCCTTGCTAGTGACTCCAGACTCTAGACCTTGGATGCTTGATGCTATGCCGTTCTTTTGTCCCTGTAATAGTGCAACATTGAGAACTGCGCTGTCTGAGCTCTGGTGGTTGTTTGTGTCACCGGAATATGTTGCAGTTACTGTCACCTGGCCGGAAGTTGATGTTGTCAGTGTTACTGAGCATTTACCGGTATTGTCTAGTGTACATGAGTTGGATGAGAGTGTACCAGATGATGTGCCAATTGATACCGTTCCAGACGGAGAGTAACCGGATACTTGGGCAGTCACGGTTGTAGTACCGCCAGCAGATATTGCAGATGGGTCAAGTGAGAGTATAGTTGTTGTAGTTGCCTGTGTTACTGCCAAGTTTGCATTTTGTGACTTTGGTTGGTTGTTTGAATCACCGGAATAATCTGCGGTTATTTGTATCGAGCCTGCCTGTGTGGGGGTAAATGATATGGAACATTTACCGGTATTGTCTAGTGTACAAGAGTTTGCAGAGAGTGTACCAGTGCCGGATGGCGCACTAAATGATACTGCTCCAGACGGAGACACTCCGCTTATTGTTACTGATACTTGGGAGGTATGACCCACTACAACTGAAGATGGGTTAAATGAGATTATTTCTGAGGATGTAGTTTGTGTGACCCCTAGAATTGCATTACCAGAACTTGCTACATTGTTGGTATCACCAGAGTATGCCGAAGTTATTTTATGGGATCCAGTACCTACTGCTGATGGTGTGTATGTTACTGCACATGTACCGGAATGTAGTACACATGATGTAGAGTTGAATTGGCCGGCTCCATCAGAGACAAATAATGCAGTTCCAGTTGGAGAATAGCCTATTACTGTAGTTGTAACTACATCGACACTACCAACTGTAACTGAAGACTGTGCAAGCGATACTGTGGTTGCAGATGCAAACTTGGTTACACCAAGTGTTGAGATACCAGAGCTTGCTACATTGTTGGCATCACCAGAGTATGTTGCAGTTACTTTGTGGAATCCGTTTACTACAGATGATGGTGTGTATTGTACGGCACACTGGTTGTTGTGTATAGTACATGTTGTTGAGTTAAACG
>JANWJG010000059.1 GCA_025449485.1 Nitrosotalea sp.
ACAGAACCCGAAACGATCATCTTTTTATTTTATCACTGTGTATATCTACTCGGGTAGCAACCAAGAGAATTACTCACTGACGCGCCTATGCCGGATCAGTGAAAATGTAGTCTGAGGATTACTGTATAATTCCTATTGTATTGCTATCCGGATCTGTTCTTTTGAAGAAACTTTAATCAAATTTATCTTATTTTGATTTGTTGCATTTTGGCAGTCTTCCATGCTCATACTGGAATGCTGTCAATTGTTTTTCTTCTTCAGCCTCTGGGAATAAAGTTTCATGATAACAAAACGATATTGTACCCTTGATACATGAATCAGTTGAATTCAGGTGCTCTCTTAGCCTTTCCTGAATATTGTTGCTTGCACCAATGTATGTAGTTTCATGCTCTGAGCCAAGAAAATATACTCCTGCCTTGATTGGAGCCTCTCCTATTGTTTCCCTGTTAAATGGTGTCCAGTCAGAATACGACATGAACATATCTTTTCGTGCCTGACATTTAACAGATTAGGTCAACATTTTGTATTTTGGTGACAATGTCTGTCACCCTTAATAATGTCGGATGCGGTATATGGTACCATGAACATATATGATAAAAAGTCAGTCCACTGTTCCCAGTGTGACAGGTTCATAGGCGAAATTGACTATGATGCAGTAGTCGTTTTACCAAAATGTGGCAAGTGTGCAAATCCAATGCCAGAAGGAGACGATAAAGTACAATACATTGTAAGCAAGTTTAACAAAAACCCAAAAAGTCTGGTACCTATGGATTCCACTGTTGCCTAATTTTTTGTAAGAATCGTAATAACTTACATGACTGAATTAGTTTTCATTGGAAACTGAGCAATTTTCTTTCATTTGTTTCATGAATTTTTCTGATGCTTGTTTGAGCTCGTCAGGAGTCATGTCTTTTTTACGAGTTGCAATACTCCAAACATGTCCAAAAGGATCTATAATTGATCCGAATCTGTCTCCCCAAAAAGCATCCATTGGAGGCATTAGTGATTTTGCTCCTGCAGAAATGGCCTTGTTGAACACATCGTCTGTATTTTCTACATACAAGAAAATTCCACTGCTCGCTCCTCCTACTGATTGAGGTGACAGAGCTCCCATTTGTGGCTGTTCATCATTTAGCATGACTCTGGAATCTCCTATCTTGATTTCAGCATGCATGATACTTTTTCCATCTAGTCCTGGAAATCTATTGATCTCTTGAGCGCCAAATGCCTTTTTGTAAAATTCAATTGCATTTGCAGCGCCGCGTACTGTAAGAGTTGGCGTTACTGTATGATATCCTTCTGGAATAGGCTTGGTCAATTTACGTCTCTGTATTCTGAAGACAATTTTAACTGTTTTGACATGGAATTACTAGTCATATTATATTTTCATAGAAGAAGAAACATCTTGTAAAAACTAGTCATTTGAAATTGGATCTATTTTGATGCCCTTATCTCGATTGCGGCATTATCCCAGAGATCACCGACACTTGCAGTCCATCTGCATGTTACTGTTCCAGGAGATTGTACCAAAATAGAGCTTGATGCACCGGTTATTGCGTTTGGTGTGTTGATGTACCATCCCTGTGCGCAGGTGGGGCTTGAAAGAGTCGAGCCACCATAGATTGATGGTAGATCAATTACCCAATCGTCTGCAAACTTGGTTGTAATTGATATCGTAGGGCTGTTAGGATTTGTATTGTGTCTTGTTGCACTGGTAGGCAATGGACTTGTCTGGTTTACTCCAGAGAATGAATATGCACCAACTACTGTTTGTGTCGGACCGTTAGTTGTAACAACAATATTTCCAGTACCTGTCGGATTTTTGAGATACCATAATTCGGCATCGTTGTTGGAAAAGGAACCTGTTGCCCTTGTTAATGGTACACCTCCAAATGTGATAGAACCTACATTGTTGTCGTTTGCTGATACACCTACAAGAAGTAACCGATCATTGCCAGTACCTACATTAAAGTTTGATAGTGTGATCTGGTTTGATGACGTAGTACCTGATGTTGACTGGACATTATTTAGCACAATGCCTGTTGATTGTGGTGGGGGTGTACTTTGGTTGATCATAGAGTATGTATCTCCACCATAAATTTTCTCAGGACTTGATACAATTACATTGTTACTGGAATCAAGAACCTTGATGTTTGCAGAAAGTGGAAATGTAAACTGTCCTACATCTAGAGTTGCGGTACCTCCTGATACTGTACCTGTAGCAAGAACACTTCCAGTATCATCTACTATCTCAACGGTTCGAGCAGTGCTTGTTAGATTCATTACATGGATGTTGCTTTCAGTTGTTACGTAATAATTTTTATATGAACCGACTAAAAATTGCGATGCATCAGTTGACTGCGGCTCAAGAAAGTCATTGAATGGAGGAGGCATTTGCAGATTAGCATTTTGGTTTTCATATACCTTGGAACCATCTATGTATGCCTGGAGGAAATTAGTTCCATTTGTTATTATGGTACAATCTCTTGTGAGAGGTTGATTGGGACTCTGATCAAGCCATAACACTTCAAAGGCATTGATCTGTGTTGTATTTCCTGTTGCGTTGACTAGTGCCCAGACCGTAGCTTGGTTGTTTGTAAGTGTGGTGCAGGTAACATAGCTTACGTTGCCATTTGCAGTCTGTACATACATCCCATTTTCATAAAAGTCGTTTTGTATGGTTCTTACTGGATTTGTAATTATGGCATGCCAGAGCTTTGCATTGTGCACTGGACTAACGGCATAAAACCCAGCAAAACTTCCATTTGCTGGAGCCTGTATGCCTATGTGCAGGCCGGTGGTGTTTCTTGAATAGCTAAATGGTGCATTTCTTGCTGGTGCATCTCCTCCATAGAACCAGTATCCGGGATTTGCTTGTAGCTGCGCTTGGGTCTTTGTCTCATTAGTCAATGAATCAGATGCCACGAGGCCTGATCGTACTGTATTAATTGTCTGACCTGGTGAACCTGTCTCGGCAGAAGCTACATTTGATGGTGAACTGGTGCCAAAAGAATTGATAGATGATACTCTGTATGTGTAGACAGTACTTGAAGCAAGCCCGTCATCAGAATATCTTGTTGCCGTCGAGCCTGTGTTTGTAATTAGAGTAGACCATGTTGCTCCTGTGTCAAGTGATCTCTCTATCTTATATCCTGTTATTGTAGAGCCGTCACTGCTTGCTGGTGCATTCCAGCTTAGATTGATCTGAGATGATGAGTTTGCCATAGCTATCAATCCGGTAGGTGGTTGTGGTATGCCTGCTACAGTTCCAGTAGAGTAGAACGCAGTAAGGGTTGTACTAGCTGATGGTGTGATACTTCTTGCAGGATCAGTAATCCCGTTGTCCCAGTGATTGAATACTATGTTCTGGTAGCTATTTGCGTATATGATATAATGCTGACCTGATGTTGCAGAAAATGTAACAGGAGTATCACCTGAAGCTATGTCACGCCCGTGTGAATCTTGTAGCTCGATGAACATTCCAGGAATTTGGTTTCCTGCCATGTCATTGGCATCTACGGTCAAATGCACAGTATTTTTTGATCCTGCGGCTTCTTGATTCCCGGAGGGTCCTTGAGGGTCAAACCAAAATGACATTGATACGCCATTTATCGATGTAGTGATGGTACCGTTACCAAAAGCTTTGACTCCTGCTACGGAACTTGAGGCACTAACTGGGATCGTGATATCTGGAAGGGGAAGCCCTAGTGGATTTCCTATGGAGACAGAGCCACTAGTTGTTGTAATATTGGTACCAAACGTAGAGTTAACAACGGAACCTGTTGTCTGACTGATAGTATTGGTAATATTCGAGGCCGTGCCGCTAGTTGTTGAGGCAGTATTGCCAGCTGTACCAGTGATTGAAGATACTGTATTATCTATGGTTCCGGTGACTGATGGGATGGTACTAGACAGAGCTTGTACGTTTACAAAATTGGTTATTGATACAATGACATAGAGCATGGCTATGCCAACTAGAAGATGCTTGTTGTACCATAAATCCATTACTATCTTTCATCTTTCCGATATCTTATCTGAGTATGTATGAATCGCACTAGAATTTTATTATAGACTAGAAACCTATGTTGATGACTTTATTTTTTATTCTGTAATGATGTTAGGGAGATAGTTTCATAACTCCTATACAAATAATTTCTGTAAATCTCTGCAAACATCATGATTCATATTGGTACGCTATGTTCCAGTAAAAATTAGAATTTATTTGTAGATTGATAAAATAAAATATACTTATAACCATTTGATGATCTAACCAGTTTTTTTTAAACTATGTGCGTCCAGTACAGTAAACAAAACGATAGTCTTGTCTTTTATTTTCTGGTACAGTCAACCGTTTATAATATTAGATTCTTTGTTATGGCATCATGTACCGTAATCAAATTAGGAATTCGTATTCTGTATAATTGGTAGCCAAATTGTAAATAGTTTTAGTATGATGGTATAATGAAACAAAAATGAAATACACTCGTTATAGAGAATCTACAACACGTGATAAAATAAAATACATGGTTTTTTTGTCAACTGAAAATGGGGAGGTAGATTGAGTTGAAGGTACTCATACTTGGTCTAGATGGCTACATAGGGTGGTCTC
Source organism: Nitrosotalea sp. (assembly GCA_025449485.1). Taxonomy (GTDB): domain Archaea; phylum Thermoproteota; class Nitrososphaeria; order Nitrososphaerales; family Nitrosopumilaceae; genus Nitrosotalea. Next base: position 4,610 of record JANWJG010000059.1, read on the forward strand.
TTGCATTACGACAATTGTCTCTTGGCAATGAGGTATGTGGCATAGACAACTTTTCTCGCAGAAAATCTGTTGAGGAGATTGGTTCTTGGTCGGCAATACCGATACTTCCGATTGAAAAAAGAATAAACATACTTCAGAAAGAACATGGTGAAAAGATTAGTTTCCATGCTGGAGATCTTGTTGATTCAAACTTTGCAAGTGACATAATTAAAAAATTCAAGCCTGATGCCATAGTGCATCTTGCCGAACAACCATCTGCACCGTACAGTATGATCGATCAATCCCATACGCTCTATACTCAGAGCAACAATGTGCTTGGGACCCTGAATGTTCTATTTGCCATACGAAATCACGCTCCAAAATCGCATCTTATCAAGCTTGGAACAATGGGTGAGTATGGTACTCCTGACTTGGAAATTTCAGAAGGATTCATGGAAGTGGAGTTTAGAGGCAAAAAGGCAACTATCCCATATCCTAGATTTGCTGGAAGTTGGTATCATTGGAGCAAGGTACATGATAGCAACAATGTTGCATTTGCATGCAAGTTATGGGGTCTGAGATCTACTGATATCATGCAAGGTGTTGTCTATGGAACAAGGACAGACCAAATTACAGACCCAGGAAAACACACTAGATTTGATTTTGACGAAATCTTTGGAACCGTAATAAACCGATATTGTGCACAGGCCGTGATAGGACACCCACTTACCGTATATGGAAAGGGTGGCCAAACACGTGGGTTCCTTGCTCTTGAAGACTCGGTACAATGCATGTCAATTCTAATAGAAAATCCACCTAATGAGGGAGAGTATAGAGTTGTCAACCAGTTTGATCAACAGTATCAGGTAAGTGATCTAGCAGAGCGAGTAAAAAGAATCGCAGATAAAAAGGGACTTGATGCGCACATACAAAGATTTGAAAATCCTCGTGTAGAAAAAGAAGAGCACTATTACAAGGCTGATCACGAACAGCTAAAAAAACTGGGCTTTAAAGCAACACGACACATTGATGATGAAATCAACATCATGCTAGATGATCTAATGATGCATGAGGACAGGATACGTGCAAAGAAAGACCAAATGACAAAGTTGGTGAAATGGCGTGATGGTTCTGCCATGATAAAACAAAGAGTTGTGAATCCATTAATTCTACCTGCTGACTAAATATGTGGAAATATTGGGTCACGATTTTTTTACTCTTGTCTACTGGTTTTGTTTTTGATTTACAGAATAATGCATTTGCTCAAACCAAAATGTTTGCAGTTCCAACACCAAACATTTTTTTTACAAATGTTCATGTTGATGCAAACCCAGTACCCAACAAACCATTTACAATCTATGCTGATGTACAATCTCAGAGCGTAAACTGGAGTGATCTAATTGTTTACATCACCGTACCGGGGGGAATAAGTGTAGTTAGTCCAATTGTTGCAAGTCTGACATTTACTTCACAAGGAAATACCGAGCGAGCATCTTGGACACTGCTTGCAAGCGATACCGGTTCGTATCCAATAACAATCTCTGCACGGTCTAATTTTCCACCTGATGTGGAGACATTTGATATTTCAGTCAACGTTGGGTCGCCTCACAGTCTTGTACTGAGCGGAATGTCTGTACCTGGCAGTCTATTTGCTAATGATAACTTTACTGCATCAATAAAACTCAAAAATTCGGGGATTGTCACTGACACTAATGTACTTGCGCAGATCTTTGTGCCTGCGGGATTGCAGCTTTTAGATGACGTTACCCAGTCAGTCTCTTCACTCAGTCCTGGTCAGGAGGTGGATTTGAAATGGAAATTAAAGGCAGAAAACGCAGGCTCTCATGTAATTTCATTCAACTATTCGTCTACAAATGCAGGTGCTAATTCTGCATCAACTGTGGTTAATGTGGGAACAAAACCTGCAGCTACTGGAGCACTATTGTCAATTGTGGCCCAATCCACAACATTACGGCCAAATTCCATTAATCCTATAGTTTTGGATATTGCAAACAATGGTGTTCAGGACATACATAACTTGCAGATAGTCTCTGCATCAGGTGGTGGGTACATTTCTTCCAACACTCCACTCTGGATAGGTGACTTGGTAAAAAATGACAAGAAAACATTGACGCTTCAAATTAACACTTCAAATGAAACACTGGCATTACAAATTCCGGTTGTTGTAAAATATGACTCTAATGGAAATTCGTATGAAGAAACATATCAAACAGGATTACAACTTGGGAATCATCCTGATTTTAAAACAAGTGCAGTAACAGTTACTCCGCCTCTGTCATATGCAGGAGATATTGCTGATAAAATTGATGTTCAGATATTCAATGCTGGCCTGGAAGCAAACGATGTTTATGTGACACTAGACCTACCTCCTGGATTATCTCCTGCATGGGGTGGTGCAACATCTGCATATTTTGGAAAAATAAGTACATTTCAAATTGCAACTGCATCATTTTTTGTTAACGTAAATAACATTGCAGCATCTGGAAATTATCCACTTTCAGCAACTGTCAAGACTGGTGGACAAGAAACTCCATTGAATGTGAATTTCATTGTAGCACCCAAGGCACAATTTCAACTAGTGTCTACCGATACCTCACAATTGTATCCAGGTGTAACCAATGTGCCGTTTAAGATTGTAATGAAAAATGTTGGTACCAGTGCAGCTCAAACAATAACTACAAAATTATTGTCTGGCAATGCAGTTCCAGGTGTAAAAAGTGATTCTATAACAAGTGTTGGAAACATGGAAAACATTGGGACTATACTACCTGGACAAACTTTTGTGACCACTTTTATGGTAAACCTGGATCCTGAATTTGCGGCAGGTGACCAATCAACCAGCGTTGAAGTTGACTGGGCACAAAATTCTACAAGTATATCCAATGCCTTTGTGCAGACAATCATGGTCCCATATCATGTTGCAAGCGGTCCATCTTACTTGTTGTACTATGACGCAATTCCATTGACCTATATCGCTTTCTTTGCTGTCTTGATGGTAGGCTCTGTAACCTTTCTTAGGCTACGAAAAAAGAGACTAAAAATGCTAGAGCACGAATCGATTCAATTAAACCCAAACTCTCCTGGCAACCTACCATCGTCTGAAATTGGCATAAAAGAGGACATTAGCGCCCAAAGGAGTAATGGAAAATCAGACAAGTCAACACAGATTGCAAGAGACGACCATGATGTCAAAAAGGAGGAGGGAATATAGTGTCTACAATACAATCTGTCAAAAAACTGGCATTTTATTTTCCTGCAAGGTTTCTTGCAGTCTCTATATTTTTTTCATATGTTTTATTAGAAAATTTTTTATTTCTGCAAACTAGCGAAAATGATATTTTATTGTCGACGCTTCATTTTTTTAAGATTCCATCACATCTTGATGTGAATATCTACATTGGTAGTTTCTATTCTCCTGTAATGTTTGCACCACCCTTGCACATACAAATGCTCTTTGTAGTTTTTTTTGCAGCACTTGCCGTGTCAACTGCAAGCAAACTTTGGATACGCCTCAAAATTTTGATATATGGTGCATTATGTGCACTAAGTTTTCTTGTGATAGAATTTTCAATCATTGCAATATCATACTGGTTTCATGTTGGTTCGTACAATGTGTACCTATATGGTAGCTTTATTGTAACATCAATGGTTGGGGCCTTTTTCATTGAAACATGTTTGTTTACAAACATGACTCTACCAAAGGGACAAATGATAAAACCACTGATCAAACGCAGCTACATTGATGAATATCTTTATCTTTTTTTCATGCTGATCACATCTTCGATTTTGTTGTATGCCATTGTTACGTTTCTGCAGATTGATGCAAGATCACTTACCTTTAGCTATCTTGTACTAAATGTTTCAATAATTTTTTCACTCAATAATTTTTTGGCATATTTTCTAATTGAGACCAAGATACCTGACTGGCTAAGAAAGTATAAACCATATCTTGACACAAACTCTGGAAATGTTCCAATTTCATTTCTGCTTCCTGCGTACAACGAAGAAAAGACAATAAAAAGATGTATAGAAAGCATAGACAGTGCGGCGGAAAACTATCTGGGTACAACTGAGATAATTGTTGTAAATGATGGCTCTACCGATGATACAAGAAAGATTGCATCTGATGCGATACTTGATTTGAAAAACTCTAGCGGCAAGGTGTTTAACATTCCAAACTCGGGAAAGGGTTTTGCATTAAGATATGGTTTGGAAAGGATATCAGGTGAGGTAGTGTTTAGAATTGATACTGACTCTATCTTGGACAAGAAAGCAATAATGCCCATAATGAGTCACTTTCGGGATCCACTTGTAGGTTCAGTATCTGGAATGATTCTACCAATGGAGGAAAAGAGCATCTGGCAGAAGATCACTTTTCTTGATTTTGTATTCATGTACATGTTTTACAAAAAAGAGGAAGAACTAGTTGATTCCATAATGGTCCAGTCAGGTGCATTTTCTGTATTTAGGATGAGTACCTTGCTAAAAATTGGCGGGTGGCTAGATAATAGATTTGGAGAAGACGGAGAGATAACATTCAAGCTTGCAAGGTATGGTTACAAAAATGAGATCGAACCACGTGCTATCTCGTGGACTGACCAGCCTGGAGAATTTCATAATTTCAGAGAACAACGTGTAAGGTGGAATATGGGATATTATTACACCCGCTCGACACACTTTGGGCTGTTAAAAGAATTTCGAGGGCCAAGGGCAATCATGTATGCATTTAGCATGTATGTACATGGTATAGATTTTACATATGCGATATCTCTTCCTTTTTTTATCTTGGGATTGGTGACAGAATATTTTGATCATACTATACCAAAATCTGCCATATTAGAAGATCTGTACAGGATAATCATAATTGATGTCTTGCTGTTTGCATTGCAGCATGTGTTTCATCTGTATTATGTCTGCAAATTCAAGCGACTTGATCTGGTGCCATACATTCCTCTCATGCGGATATATAGTCTAGTCCACCAGATGCTGTTTCGAACCGAGGCGATGGAGATTCTCCTCACGTGGTCATCTAAATGGCAAATCTATGACAAGGAATCATTTCATGCTCTACGCAAGGCACTCAAGGCAAGTATGGCAAGATGACATCAACACATGATAAAAAAAACATAATTGCTTTTTTTCTGATGGGAATCATGCTGTCGACAATTTTTCCTATCACTATTCCATCATATGCAAAATCCCAAATTCTTTCTCCTTTCAAACAAGTACAACAAGGGGTGCACGTGCTTGATGTGAGGTGTTCAGATGGCATGGTGTTGATTTTAAAATCAGAGACTGTCATGCCTTTTTGCGTAGATGTATCTAGTGTCAATACTTTGATTGCGCGAGGATGGGCAATCATGCCGTCTGAGATGACTGTAAATCAATCTTTGAATACAAATGGAAATTTTTCCAAAGTAAAAAATGGTCCACGAGATTATCATCTGGTGTTTCTTGTATCTTCTGCCAGCCCGCAATATGAAAATAATCTAAATATATTTGCAAAATATCTAAAACGTGGGGATGGTTTGCTAGTTGAAGGATATGAAAATTCAGAACCTGAAATTGCGCAAAAGATACAAAAAATAAAATTGATGCAAAATCCTGGTGTAAACGTAGACGCAATTAGAATTTACAATGGAATTGATGATCTGACAAACAAGGTACCAAATCTACCCAAAGGTTTTAGCTACATTGGCTACGATTATGAACAAGGGGCTGGTTTTTCACCAGAGTTTACTGTAAACAAAACCAAATCTGTAGAGTACTTTGATCAAGCAAGGCATGCTGTACTACAGTACAATCTGCGTACTGGTAGCAATGCTTCTTTGATACTCATGCCTCCATTTGGGCAGCTTGGCAAGTTGCAGTGGGATTGGGGTCAGACAGCCAAGCATACTGATATCATGAGCATCCAGTTTCAGGCATTTATCAAAGACCGCAATTTTCTAAATTATGTTGTAGATGCAATTGCTCATGCTAAACAAGAATCTGTATCTACAAAGGTACTAGTCCAGGTTTCACTTGTACCAACAAGAGGTACGCCACAAGATGTCCTACAAGCAATAACATTGCTTCACCGCCTTCCAATAGATTCATTCTTGGTATTTTATCATCCTAATCAGACATCAGATCTTGAACAATTCTTGAGCATTACGCCGAAATGATTCCAGGTATCATGTAGACTTGATGTGTAAACATCACCGCCGTAGATGTTTTCCATGTTTTGTGTTGATGATGCCTAAATTGTTGTGTTGTTATATAACAATCATTGCAAATTGTTATAAAAAAAATCACCAATTAATTATCATGGCAGATATTGATATGCTGATAAAAGATCTAAATGATCTTGTAGAAAATGTGATGAAAATAAAACCACAAAGAAATCCTTATGTCAACAACGTATTTCTTCCAACCTCTCTGATAAACGTATCAGTAAACCTAACAGCACATTCTCTTGAAGAATCTATTTCAAATACAATACAAGAGAAGAATCTATATCGAAATCATGAAAGAAATGATCCGTTAATAGATGTCATTGAAAATAAGGATCAAATACGTGTGATTGTCACGTTTCCAGGCATAAAAAACGAGGATGTTTGGTTTGACATAAAACATGGTATCTTGACAGTTGAGATAATAAAATATGGACAGGTTCTGAAAAAACAAATCCAGTGCAACACCAAACCTGGACAAGTTTTCATAAAATCATCTACTGTGAACAACTCTGTACTGGAATTGGTATTTGACAAGGTATAGGACGTCATATTCTATAATGTAATTCACTATTTACATCATAGAACAATCTGGCACATTACTTTAATGAATCAAGAGTGCATCTAAAGTATGGCACTAGTAAAAACAAATAACTCGGAGAGAACCGAAATTCTTTTTGGTCAACCCGCTGTTCTGGAAAAATGGAAACAATGTGCCTTTAACACTAAAAATGAGATCAACATTTATGCAGATTCTAGTGGTTCACTTGAGACACTTGGATTCAAGAATTATCTTGAGATACTACGTTCGCTCAAAGAAAAAGGTGTTCGAATACGATACATCACAGAAATATCAAGATCGAATCTACAGTTCTGCAAGCTCCTCATGAATATTATTCCAGAATTTCACCACCTTGATGGTATCAAGGGAGCTTTTGGTGTTACAGATGATGAATTCTTGGCAACTGCTACTATTCAGGAGATAAAACCAATCTCGCACGCAATTTACAGCAGCGCAAAACAGCTAGTCGAGGTCCAGCGGCACATCTTTGAAACACTGTGGGATAGGTCAGTTCTTGCTGAACGAAAATTAAAAGAGATTGAAGAAGGAACAGAGCCAGAATTTTTTGAAGTTATCAATGATCCGCAAAGATCTACTGAAATCATAACAAATCTTGCTGGCATGATACACAACGAAGCGTTAGTTTTATTGCCATTGAGCAAGTCAATGGTACGGCTATACAAACTGGGCATCTTAAAGCATCTAGCTAGCTCATCTAAAAGATCAAAAATTAGAATAATCTGTCCCATTGATAACGAAAACGAGGGAATTGTCCAGTTTCTACGTTCACACTCTAATATTAGCATCCTCAATGGCCCTGAGGGCTCTATGGGATTGCTGATAATTGACAATTCTAAATTTTTCATATCTGAAGTTCATGAAGAGACAGGAAAGGAATTTTCAAAGACTCTGGGCTATGGTTTGTATTCTAACAGTGTTGCAGTAATCCAGTCTATACGACTGTTCTTTGAGTTGCTTTGGAAATCTGATGAACTAAATGAAAAACTAAAAGATCATGAAAGGCTGCAAGCTGAATTCATAAATATTGCAAGCCATGAAATCAAGACTCCTATCCAGGCATTGCTTACATATTCAGAATTGTTGCAATCAGAGCCTGAAAAAAATGAATCCTATGTTGATGCAGTTAAGAGAAATGCTCTGAGGCTCAAGTTATTATCAAATAACTTGCTAGACTTGACAAAGATTCAAAATAAAACACTGGTAATTAACAAGGATAAATTTGACCTGTCCGAAGTCATTTCATTTCTGGTAGAAGATTTTAGAAATCAAATCAAGAGTAACCAAGCATATGTGTATGTAGAGTTGTTGTTTACAAGACATGATCCAGTGTTTGTTGAAGCAGACAAGGACAAGATTGCACAAATAATTTCAAACTTGATTCATAATGCGTTAAAGTTTACAGAAAAAGGTACAATACTGGTTTCACTAAAAAAAGGACAAGATGAAGTGACCGTATATGTAAAAGATACTGGTGCGGGAATTGAGCCTCACATAATTCCAAATCTTTTCACAAAATTTACCACAAGACACCACAGCGGTACAGGTGTTGGATTGTATATCTCAAAAAATATCGTTGAAGCACATGGGGGGAAAATATGGGGCAAGAACAATTATCATGGCAAGGGGGCAACGTTTGCGTTTGTGCTACCTGCTAAAAGCTAGTGATTTTTCTATATCCTTGTAAAAAGCCTTAAAAGTGGTTGCACGTAAAATGAAGAAAGGCTATGACATTAGCCTTGGAATAAACTCCTAAACCGCCCAAGAAAGGTGCTGATAATGTCTACCTAATGGAAATTAAATGGGTAGACAAATGAAAACAAAAATCACACAAAGAAAAACTTGGTCGGGAGATGACACAACTAAATTCTATAATCAATTTCAAATCATTTTATCATGTAATGGTATCATGGGAGTAGGATGAGATGAAACTAGTAGAAATTATTCTTCTTGCTGTGGGCGGACTGGGGGGAGTCTTTCTTAGATATGGCATGACAAAATCGCAGGTTATACTTGGTGCACTACCTGTAAATGTTTTAATTGTAAATGTTGTTGGAAGTTTCATCCTTGGAGCATTTGCAATACTTTCACAGCAATGGAGTCTTGACCAAAAATATGCAATGCTGGTTGCAATAGGATTTTGTGGGGGGCTTACTACCATGTCTTCATTTGCTTTAGAATCAGCTAATCTAATAGATGGCAAGCAGTATTCTCTAGTGGCGATTAATGTGATTGCAAATGTTGGACTGTCACTTGGTGCAATATTTGGCGGAAGGGCATTAACAAGTATGATACTTGGAGCGTTGAGATGAGATTAACAAAGACGTGGTCTCTTGTCATCAGAATAAAAAAGAATGATACAGTAAATGGAAAACGTGTACATTCCATAATACTTGATATTCTAAAAAAAGGATCAATATCCGGCGCAACCATGTGGACAGGCATGGGAGGATATGGAAAACGAGGTAATTCCACTACTCATGTAGAGGGAATATCAATAAACATGCCACTTGTTATCGAAGTCATTGACGAACTTGAAAAACTTGAAAAAGTATTGCCTGAGATAAAAAAACTAGTTGATGACAATGGCTTGATTACTATGCATGAAGTTGGAATTGTTTAGAGGATACATATTGATTAAAAAAATAATACATGACATGTGGGGTATAATCTAATGCCGATCTACTATTGTCTTGACTGTAAAAAGGTCATATTCAGCAAGGGCCGTGATTATGGACCAATCTGTCCTACATGCAAACAAAAAAGAAAACTAGCATCTCAATAATTGCTATCTTATTATTGGAATTGAATAAAATACAATTCCATGGAATGCCCAAAATGCGGCTCGCCAATGGATAAGGCCATTAAAGAATCAAAGACTGTCTACACATGCTTTTGTTGCAATCATAAAATAACGTAAAACCAGTTAAATCAAAGATTGTTCAATGTTATACAATGAAGTTTGATGAGTTTTGGGTCATGATGGTACAAAACCTTGCAGAACCAAAGCAGTTTGCAACCCAGACCAAGCCATTTTCTGCCAAATATTCTGGGGGAAGGATATTGGTTACAACAAGTGATTCCATATGGCCAATTGAGAGGTCTACCATGAGGCAGATATGGACAAAGGCGCTATCCATGCATGAAAAGATGAGGTTTATCCATACAAATTACTCTCATGAGAACATCCGCACATCATCGTATATCATATCATTAATGAAGCATTTTGTTTCAGACGAGTCCAAGATGGAATGATTCTCTGATAAATATAATAGAGAAAGGCTTGGTACCATAATATCATGGAAGAAAAAAAGAAAATGAAGTCAAACACTGAAGACGAGTACAACAAGGCATTGGCCTCTGAGGATCCTACCGTAATATCTGAAGAAGAAAAAGAGAGACTGACAAGAGAGGCAATCAAGAAATTCAAGTCACTATGAATCTAGAGTGGATTGTAACAGGCATTGTTTTGTTTTGTGCAATGATTGCAGGTGGAATCAGTTTGTATGTAAAAAGAAGAAAATCACAAAATATCTCACTTGACAAGTCTGATGACCTTAAAATCTAATTTTTTTCTATCTTAGGTCTTCTTTATTCTTGTAGGCGTTCATTTTACTGTTGAATACTTTGATGTTATCATGTATCCCAAAAGCGAAAAATATGTACGACCACAAAAATAGAATGTCGATAGGATGTCCTGTATACATGGAACCATCAAGTGAGAAATATTGGAAACCTGTATCAGCTATTACCTCTACTAATATGCCAACAAGCATGATAGCCCAAAGAAAGTTTACCTGGCCTCCAAAAAATAGTCTCATTCCAATAACTGCAGGTATCAGAACTATTGAATCACATACAGGATAAGCAGCTCCCAAGATGATTGAAAACTGGTCCTCGTCAGAACTACTTTCTAGTGTCCAATACATGCTAGGTATGAGTACTGCAACAGCAACAAGAGATGCAAATATTATCAATTTTTTTGTTATCAAACTCTTGAAAGGTTTCAGGTACAGTATAGCAAAGATAAAGTATGCAGGATAGCCTATGATGTAAAAAAAGTCTGCCCCTGATGGAAATGGTTTTTCGTGATAAAACAACTCTTCAACAAGCCATACTTGTTCTGCAATAAACCAGGATGCTGCAAATACTGCAAATGCAATCCATGCCTTGCCATGGTCTCCGGTTATGCCATGTTTTTTTGCTGATATTATTGCTAAAGCAAGCATTGCACCTGGTATTGGTACAAAGATCCAGTTTGTAAAAACAATTGCAGTCTCCTTTCCAATGTATTCTGCAATCATGATTGCAATTCCTGTTGATACTAGTGAAAAAAGCAAGAATCTTTGTAATAGTATCTTCTGAAGCTTTGTCTGCATGTGTCACTCACTTATTTTGATGATAAAATTTGCGATATCTTCTTGCGTGCTCAACTCGGCCAAGTATTTTTGAATGGATGAAATTATTGCCAGACGGCTTGGGCCGTATAGTTCTTTTAATACGTTTGATAGGTATTCTGGGTTTTCATAGCAATCAGATATGTAACAATTGTAATCTTTTTTGAGCTTTGACAATACTTCGTGGTATGTTGGCCTGCCAACTTCGAGCAGTGTCTTTTCTATTGCCATAACAACAAGTGCTTTTCTTGCCTCTATCATGATATTTTCCCTCTCAGACACGTAATTTGGAACTACTTGATAAATCATCTCCTCAATTGGGGAACTTTACGTATCTCTTAAAGAATTACTCCCTGTACCGGATCCAAATTCTGTACCAGTATTTGAGAAATGCAAATTTTGACAAAAATTAAAAAAAATGTAGAGGTGTATCTCAAGGAAGGAAAATTACACTGTTCAAATGATGAAGGACATGATTGTATTCACATACATTTTGCGTTAGGATTACCCGAAGTCGGAAGATTAAAGAAAAAATAATTTGTTTTTTACTACATGTCAAAAATCAATTTATTTTCAACATGCTTTTCATCTTCCCTGAAAATGTTCTAGAAGATACATTTTACATAAAACTAGAATATTTTTCTAACTTACTTTGCATTCATTTGATAACCGTATCATTACTTTCTAACTTATATGAAGCATCAAAACAAATTGCATATACATGACTGAAAAGGAAGTAGAACCGGCGGTATCATCTTCTGCGTGGCTTGCGCTTGCAATAATCAGTAGTCTTGCGCTAGTTACAATGTACGGAGAAACCATGGTACTGCCAGCAATTCCTAATTTCATAAAGGACTTTGGTGTGTCATACAATACCGCATCTTGGATCTTGTCGTCATATCTAATTGCAGGTGCAGTGATGACACCTATTGCAGGCAAACTTTCAGACGTGTATGGAAAAAAGAAGATACTATTGATTGTCATGATGATATATTCTGCAGGAATTCTAGGAGGAGGATTTGCAAACTCGTTTGATACCATGATATTTGCAAGGATTGCCCAAGGTGTGGGGATTTCCATGTTCCCAATCGCGTTTGGCATTGTACGTGATATTTTCCCAATGAAAAAACTTGCAATTGCTCAAGGAATATTTACGTCTACATTTTTTGGCGGCGCTGTAGTTGGACTCATAGTTGGTGCAAGAATCATCTCAAGCTATGGATGGCACGCAACATTTTTCTCTGTATTTCCTATTGCCATAATCCTTGCAGCAGTAATGGCAAAGCTCATCAGGATACCAAAATCCGAAGATCCTGGACAACATCACGGGCTTGATATCAAGGGCGCAATTGCACTCTCTGTTACAGTAATTTTGTTCTTGATGGGAGTATCATACATTGAAGAAATTGTTCGAGGGGGCATGAACTCGTTATTTTTCTTTGCAGGATCAGCAGCATCAGTATTTGCATTTGCTCTAATAGAAAAAAGGACACCTCATCCACTAGTTGACTTTAAGGTTCTTGCAAACAAGATACTCTTGCCAACTAATGTAATACTGATGATAGTTGGGGTATCAACATTCATGGTATACCAGACCATTCCTATACTGATACAGAGTCCAAGCCCCTTAGGCTTTGGAGGGGATGCAATATCGACAGCAAATGTCCAGCTTCCATTTATGATAATATCACTTGTAGTCTCTGCAGCATCAGGTTTTATTGTATCAAAGGTAGGAAATTTCAGACTGACTGCATTTGGTACTATCATCTGTACAGTAGGATTTTTCGGATTGGTAGCATTCCATTCTACTGAATTTATGATATCTGCAGCACTTGGAATAATATCTGTGGGGCTGTCGTTTACATTTGTTGGCGGGTTTAACATCATACTTATGTCATCACCGCACAAAGCAGAAGGCATATCTCTTGGCATGTCTGTACTGTTGATTCTTGTGGGTCAGTCGCTTGGACCATCAGTTGCAGGAATGTTCCAGCAGATGTATACTCAGACAATTCCAAATGTTCCAGGAGTATTTCCGTCTGCATTATCATACTTGGAAATATTTTCTACTGCAGGTATACTCTCGCTTGTATCCATTGTACTTGTTGTATTTTTGAGAAATAAAGTAAAAGCACAACCAAGTTACAATATTGAAAGTTAAAAAAATTCCACTCTCTCATATCGCACAGGTCAGAATACTGCTATGGCCAAGATTGGGTAATAAAATAAAAAAACTGGAAATTCTAAAATTTAGGGATTATAGTTACCGCTCAGATACGCACCCGAGTCCATTGCAGATTCTGGGATGCTACTGTTTGTATTTTTACATCCTGTCTGAAATGAAAAGCAATTAGTTGTGTTGGCAGGAACATGTGATGCGTCACTTGTTCCTGTGTATATTCCAGGCGTTGACCATCCTGATGCTGCCAGCATTCCTACTGCTATTACTATTGTACCGCCAACACTTGCACCCAAGATGATTAAGAGTGTATTTTGTACCATCCCATATGATATGTGTTTTTTTGATTTAACTCTTGATTAACAATGGTATGGGAGATACTTCAAAATCCTATACAATATTATTTGAAAGTCTTAACTGAGCCCTATGCTATTGATGGTATTTCCAGAGTTTGCATCAATTATCAGAATTATTTTTTTTCCCTTGTGGTCATATTGGGCAAACCATATTGGTACATGCAACAATTCTCCCTCTGCAACATCTTCTTGGGTCTCCATCTGTCGAATCATGTGATACTTGGAATGGACCGTCTGTGATTGAATTTGGTCTACGATACTTTTTGCTTGATTTTTTGCAGCATCCTCGTTGATATCACCATTTAAGATCTTGATTGATTTAGGAATCTTTTTTGGGTCAAAGTCAACCCTGTTGTCAAGTGGAAACTCGTACCCATGTGGCTGGTATGAAGTCAAAGATTTTATCGCAACTACTGGACAGTTGTAACTTTCATTTACGATGTATGCCTTTGTTGCATTGCCTCCGCCCATCATTCCACCTCCACCCATCATGGTTCCAAACAACATGCCATCCATCATTCCTCCACCAAAACCGCCGCCTCTTCTAGAGCCTCCACCCATTGCTCCTCCCATTAGACCTGCCATGGCTGCAGTTGCCGCAATGCTTCCAACCTGAGCGGCAATGTCTGTTGCAATAAGGTTGGTTTTAGCAGTAACAGGAATAATCCAATATGGTATCATGGAGAGATCCAGTTCATCTAACTTGGAACTTTCTTGCAAGTGTCTGTGTAGTAGACCCTTGTCCATCATATGATGTAGTGCTGCGGTTATCTGGTCCTTGTCAGATATTGTAATTGGCAACATTGTATGTTTTGCAACATTCTTCCATCCCTTGTTTTCAAGACTTACACTAGTACCACAGTATTCACATGTGACTACCATCTCGCCAAACTTGGGTGATATCGGGGCACTACAGTTTGGACATTTTATTTCTTTTACGTCTGCAGTTACCTCTGATTGATTTGAGGGTGTAGAAACTGGTGTCTGTTTTGTACCGCACTTGACACAAAAGACTGCATCATCTGGAAGTTGTATGCCACATTTTGCGCAAAACATTTTCTCTTACCTTAACCTGATTTCATCTCATTTCCACAATGAGAACAGAACTTGGAATCAACAGCAACTACTGTATTGCATTTTGGACATGTAACTCCTTGAGGTTTTTGAACCACCTGTTGTTGACCTTCGCCACAGTTTGGACAAAAATTGCTAGACACTGGCATCATCATGGCACATTTTTGACACTGCTTCATTGGTGGCTGGTACATGCCTTGGCCCATCTGACCTGCCATTGCATATCCGATACCAGATCCCGCACCAAATCCAACTCCTAGTCCTGCCATGGAACCCGCACCACCTGAAGGATTCTTGGCTGCCTCTGTCATGGCCTGTCCTGCTTGATACTGCATGTAATTTACACCTAAAACTGACATCTCTGATTTGGTATTGATTGCTTTTTGTACCTCATCTGGAAGGCTGATTGTCAATCCTGATATCTTGTTTATCTCTAATCCATACTGGCCAAAGTTTGATGGAGCACTTGATAGTACGACTTGTTCAATGTTTTGCAAGTTTGATGCCAGATCAGTAACTTTCATTCCACTCTCTTTCATCTTTCCAATTGCATTGAATATCAAAAGGACCATCTGTTCTTTTAGACGAGATTCTATTGCATCCGATGTTTGCATTGCAAATGTTCCAACAAACTGATTCACAAAATTCTCAGGAGAAGATATCTTCCATCTGAATTCTCCAAATACTCTCAAGTTTACAATGCCAAGCACTGGGTCTACAAACTGGTATGGTCCCTGAGAACCAAACTTGCCGTCAATGTATCTATTTTGTAAATAATATACTTCAGCAGCTTGTTCTACTCCTGTAAAGAATTTCAACAATCCTCCTACTATGGGTGCGTTAAAATCTGTCAGAGCATATCTATTTGGCTTGTCAAAATATGTCAGAACTTTTCCATCTCTGAAAAATACTGCAATCTCGTCTTCTCTGATTACGATATTATCATTGAGCCTTATCAATCGTGGAACCTTCCACATTATGTTGCCTTCCTTGTATTGTGATTCCCACTCTATGGTAGTTGAACCAATTACACTTCCGCCAGAATCTTGATCTTTTTTACGTCCAAACATTTACAGACAATCTCCAGGTTCTACCATTTTTATCACTTTGTAACCAATATGTTTTCAACTGATTCTAGTCTTTGTTTCCATGAATGATCCAAGTCATATAACATTGAGTTGATCTTGGTTGTTATCTCTTGTAATGATTTGCCTGAATTGTACTCTGATATGGAACTTGAACATGATGAAAAAACCTGCTCGGCAGTATTTACAAAATTGAAATCATACTCGTACAGTTTGTTGAGGACTCCGTCATCGATTCTTATGTTTGGGGATATTCCTGCAGACCCTTGCTGGGAATGCTGCAAAACGCCAGATATTTGCTGTATGTGAGATATGGTACTTCCTATCAAAGTTAGATTGCTAAAATCACCCTTTGCTGTGGCAGCTTTTCTTAGTTCTTCAATTTTATTCTTTGATTCATTTAGGTTGTCTGATACCTGCTTACGTAGCAATTGGTCTGCTGCTCTCAAGTCTTCAAGACTACGGTATTCCCTAAGGCCTGGTATCTTTAGCTGTAATTTTTTCCAAGTACCTCTGTTTTCAACTATCTTTTCTCTTAGGTCTGGATTGTTCTCCGGCATGTATCTTACTGATCTATGGTATAAAACTTAAAGATTCCGAGAACAAAGTTACTTCATATAATAAATTCACTGTCTGCACGTTTTTTTATAAAATAGAATATCTACAGCAAGTCATATAATACAAAGACACATCTTAATTTCACCGGATGAAAAAAATTATCTTGTCTATTGTGTTATCGTCTTTTTTACTCTTGTCTACTGTCCAGTCGTTTGCACAAACAAATTCCACAATTCCAGATTTTAAAACATTACAACAACAAAGAAATCAAAACAGTCCAACTCTATCATATGCAGTGTTTTTTATAACTGAAAATGATACATGCTCTGACTCTGAATACAAGAGCTTGAAATTCTACCAGATAGTTGCAGACGAATATCTTTCGTTGTATGGAATACAGCATGATCTACAAGGCTCGTTGTGTGTCCCACTGAAAAACTATCAATCATATTTTTCTGGGCTATCGACATTTACGCTCCCTGTTGTAATATCTGATAATACTGTTGGCCAACAGCTAGTGCAACAAGGATTTTACGGAATGTATGAAATAACTGGTACAGGCAAACAGGCAATCTATGTCTGTTCATGTGACACCCAAATAGAGAGCTGGGCCGGTGCATGGGTTTTGTCTCATGAATTGTCTCACTTTGCATTACGGTACTTTGGAGAGCCTGATACGATTGCTGTCTCATGGGTGCATTACATCCAAGCACTAGAAAATGACTGCCAACAGGGCGATTTTTCCAAAGTATGTCCACAATATTCCGCATCTGTAACGTCTCCGTCTGGAAACCAAATTCCTGTGATGGTGGTATATGGACAGGGTCCGTCTGATAGCCTTCCAAAAAATGCACCACAAAGTGAAGCAATAACATTGCTCCAAAATTCTATTGTTCAAACTCAAAACCCATCATGCCAAACAAATCAAATATGTGCATTGCCTGGGGATTATGTAAAATATAGCATCACAACGCCTGACCTGAATCAAACTATACGTTTTGATTTTGTAAATCCTACTGATAACAAAAACATTGCAGTCAAGACAAGTGCAGTACAAAACGGCGTGTCTGCATCTGAATCTGACCTGCTTGATTTAACAAAATCTCTGCTTACAAGACCAAATGGACAAAACTCTAATTTTATGTACCTACTCCCAATCCCGTTGAATCTTAACAGTGCGTACCATCAAGAGGTTGCATCATTTAACAATTATGACCGAAGTGTAATGTTTGCACAAAACAATAATCAGACAAATTCTGTTTTGATAAAAATTGATAGAGACACTGGAATATTGTTGGACCTTGAAGTATCAAGTGTTGTAAACGTAAACGGCGATGTCTCTGTTAAACAACAATCTTACAAACTCGTTGATACAAACAAGATCACCTCTTCAAATTATGTGCCAAACATTTCAATCCCAATGTGGGTAAAACATAATGCCAAGTTTTGGTCTGATGGTTCCATAACTGATACACAATTCACTCAAGGAATCCAATACTTGATTGAAACTAATGTCATCAAGATTCCGTCCTCCAGTACAAACAATACCTTGTCTCAAATTCCTTCATGGGTCAAAAATGACGCCAAGTCTTGGTCTCAAGGCTCAATATCTAATAACGAGTTTGCAGGGGCAATACAATATTTGATTTCAAATGGACTGGTACATGTCTCATATACTCAAAACCAATCCAGCACAAATTCAAATGATATCCCAAAGGGCCAAGTCAAGATAGGGGGAGTATTACTAGACGTTGAAATTGCCAACACTCCCCAACTGCAAATCAAAGGGCTCCAGTATCATACTCCGTTGTCATATGGCCAAGGCATGCTTTTTTCATTTGCACAGCCACAGGTGATATCAATATGGATGAAAGAAATGCATTTTCCTATTGATATAATTTGGTTTGACAGCTCAGGAAATGTTCTTCATGTGGAAAAAAATGCACCAGCATGCAACGAGGATCCTTGTACCATATATGGTCAGAGTATAACACAAGCGCAATATGTCTTGGAGGTAGCTTCTGGTTTTGCGGACAAGTTTGGAATTGATCAGAGTTCGCATCTACAGATATTGGCACCGCCTTGATTCTGTAAGACTAGACTTTTAAATTCCATCAAAAAGATTCTAGTCATGCCAAATAAAATCATGATTAATCTTGACAAGGCAATTTACACCGAAGGCGAGTATGTCAAGATAAAACTAGATTATGAAACCCTCACTCCAAAACAGGCAATGCACTTGGTTATACTTGATCCTTCTGAAAAAGAACTTTTCAGCGAAGATCAATATCTGAATTCACAAAAGGGTTCTTATTCTAATGTTCTAAGATTTGATACAAAACAGTGGAGAATTGCAGGGAGATACAAAGTTGCAGCCTGGGATCAAGAGGGAACAAGAAAAGAAGTCTTTTTCCAATTCAAGACAAAAACTTCATAGATAATTTTCTCCAATTGCAACTATGTTTTCTACTCGAAGAACTATGTTCACTAATCGATAAATACGCGAGAAAAAATCAAAGTATATTGAGACCAATTACACTTTTGGGATTCATTGCAATTACACTTGTTGCATGTTCAATGCTTGCAAGTCAGGCAACTGCACAATATCAATCACAATTTGGTAATCGTCAATTTCAGGGTACTAGAATACCTGTGAATGGCACATATACAAATTCTGCTTTTGGAGTAAAGATGACAATTCCTGATGGCTGGAGTGGATATGAGATGAAGCGTACAGGTGGAACAACCACGTCAGTTATGATAGCTCCTGGAGGATTTCATATGCAACAGGGACAACGTCCTCCAGTTACTATGATGGTGTCAATGTATCCAAGAAACTCTACTACTCCTATGCCGCAATTTCTCTCAAGAAATATGGCTCAAAATGAAACATGCAATAATGATTCCAACACAACTAAGATTGTTAACGGAATTAATTTTACTGAGGTTATCATGGATTGTTCTGGACAAGTTACAATGAAATCAGAATATGATGTAGCGAAAACAGCTACTTCGTACATTGTACTTGGATATCGAGCAAATTCACCGTCAAACTTTGATTCTCAAATTGCTGCCTTTGAAAGCTTGCTTGGAACACTTCAGATTGCAAATATATCTGAAATATCCCCAGTTCCGGAATTTCCAACTTACATCATAGGACTATCTGTGGCCATATTGGTTGGAACTGTAGTAATATTGGGACGAACAAGACTAATGCCAAACAAAGTCTAAGTTCATCCTATCGTGTTTTTGCCACCTATGGAGCCTTCTTTTACCGCTGTGATAAAAAAATGCGATCAAACTTTATTAAAACGAACAGGATATTATTTCATTATTGAACAGTGATCAATGCTATAATCTGCTTGGTTTGAGCCATGGTGCATCTATGGATGAAGTAAGGAGTGCATATCGTAGACTGGCACTAGAATATCATCCTGACAAAAGCATCTCATCAAAAGATGGCATGAAATTCAAATTGATAACCGAAGCCTACCACACTTTACGTATCAATAACAAGAATGTTGGTCAAAATTCTAATCCTGTCTATCGAGATAAAACAACTGTAGATCATAACCATAAAAAAATAAAATCGTGGTATTATCTGAATGCGTTCTATGTTTTTAATTATGTTCAAAAAATAAGATATGTAAAAACTGTTTACCGGTATTTACTAAAGCACAAACCAATTCTTGTGATGTATTATAGGTTGATACAAAAACCTGCATCTGCACAGGTAGGTCATTTAATCGCATCTTCACACACTGGTGTTAATTCCTTTATATCGTATATTCAACATAGGAAACTGACTCAAAGACTACTAAAATATCTGAGCACACATATCTGAGATTTCACATTCTCTGTTTAGAATTTTTAGGTATTTTTAAATAGAAAAGATACTATTAGGATCTTGTTGCAATCTGATATCAAAACTGTATTGTTTTCAATATCTTTAACAGCAGTTGTAATTTCCCTTGTACTTGGTTCTGTAGCCCCTGTGTTGGCACAAACAACTCCTACTACAAGCAATCTGGTTAAACGAGATTATTCTTATGCCAATGATCAACATCTTACTGCACGATTTGGTAACGACAAAGTCTGTGGGGATCACCTCTGTGCACCTGGTGAATGGTCAAAGCTACGAGAAAATCTAAACCAAGCCCAGATTGTACATTCTCCAACAAACAAAGTTGTGCCGGTATCATCTAATGCTACCATGACTTCTACAAATACAACGATGACTGATACCAACAATACTTCACAAATGCAATCACCTCCTGTACCTCCTACTCCTGCACCAATTCCAACACCTCCATCAGGACCATCTGCAGTATGTATTGGAGTAAAAGCAGTTCTTGAAAACTCGACTGTGCCATCAACCACTGTTACAAGAATAATGGCAGATCTTGGTTGCACTAGCTGAAATATTGTATAACTGATTACTAGATGTGAATTACATTTTCAATGTGATATTTCATGATAAGGCAGGGCAATTGCTAGATAACTTGACAAAGAAAGTGGGCGTTTAAAAAATCAGAGATCTAGTCCCCTTCTGGGAATTGATAAAATGTTGGCATGTTTGGCGGTACGTCACCATATGCAATCACAATTTCATCATGTGCCTTCATCAATGTGTCATTCAAATTTGTGTTAACCAGATTTCCATTCACAAAAATCTCTGGTACGCTACTAGTTATGGGATATCCACTGTTAGTTGATTTCCAAACACTGAAAAATTCTCCCAAGGTAAAGTCTCTCTCTTTAGGTGATTCCATGTGCACTATGCCATCAGATGTGTGAGTGTGCAACCAGTAAAGACACTCGTTTGACTTGATTCCTATTAGAGCAGGAACTGGAATGTGTTGAGTGTTGACAAAGATATCAACATGCGCATGGATGTGATATGTCACATATTCCTGAGTCTCACAAGGTATGCCATCAATTGAGGCATAGTTTGCATCAACAGTACTATCTGATCTGTATGTAACATAAGCTACTACTGCAATTATGGCAGCAATGACTCCTAATGCAATGAACTTGTTTCTGCCAGAAGATGATCTTGTTTTTGGTTCCTTTGGCAGGTCTTTGTCTTTTTTATTCATGCTGATAATTTCATCTCTTCAGATCAAGTATTAATGTATTTCAACATGTTAAAGACATTTTTTGACTATACTTACAATATTAGAAAATGTCGACTTGGACATTACTTGACCATTTTCCTAAGTTGCTCAGGAGTGGCACTCATTATCTCATTTTTGGTATATTTTCGATTCAATTTTCTGTTTACCAAAACAATGTTCATTCCTCTTGGTATCTCTCTTCTTGAACTCAAAAATCTCTGATACTGTTCCTTCTCGTCATACGTACAAAAAACCGTTTCATAATTGCTGGAGACCCACACTTCTTCAAATAATTCTTCATTCATGTTCATCATGCTCTAAAGACATCTGCCAATCTATAATGAATTGTGACACATTGTTCAGTAACATGGTTACCTGTACCATTTGCGTTGATGATTCCTTCATTGTGTGGCAGAAATGTATTCTTACAAATTTATGCTTTAGTAAGGAATCCTACGTTTCTTTTTTAATCTTGGTACGAG
>JANWJG010000060.1 GCA_025449485.1 Nitrosotalea sp.
CTCCCCGCGCTTTTTGCGATCTACGCTTAAACTTAATAAACCGAATTTCACGAATTCATTTGATGGTAAGGAGAAAATCTGTAAAACCAAGATCAAGCGGTCCAAAAAACGTTACCACCGGCCTCTGTCCTAAATGCGGTACAATCGGAAAAATTTTGATAATAGGATTGATTGGCAGCGAGAAAGGCAAGTGCCAATCATGCAACGGCGAATTCACTCTATAGAAAATACTGACAAAACCCTCAACAAAATAAACCATAAATTTTTAAGGTCATATCTAGTGAAGATTAAACATATGGCAGGCGAAGACGAGTCCATTTATGAAAGAGTAGCTAGACTTGAAGATGAGGTAGCCAGCCTGAGAACTGAGATTGATGTTCTCAAAGGAACCATGCGAAACAAGATTGTAAGATACGAACACAAACTAATCAAAAAAGGAAAAGACGTACAATCAATTATTGACTAGATTTCTCTTTAATGCTTTTAATCATCTCTAATACATCATCAACATCATCTGCTTCTGGTGCAAGCTCAAGATACTTGTTAAGAGATACTAGAGCAAGATCATTTTGAAGCAGTCTTGACTGGACTATACCCTTGTCCCTGATATCCTCTGATGAGTCTGGATCAAGACCCAGTATCATGTTGATACAGTGCATTGCTTTCTCATAACTAAAAGACTCGGTGTAAGATCCCTTTAGATTTCTTAGAATTCTTATCAGTATTTTTTCTGGTTCTATATCGTTCAAATATTCTGGATCAAACTCTACTCCTTCACCATATGTAGCATCAAGTATGTCCTGGAGATCTTCGACATCTAGCAGACTGCCCCTGTTGAAGGGATCCAAGATGAGTTCCTCTGAATATTTTACAAGGAAATGCCCTGGGAACCCTACTGGTCTGAGCTCAAGCCCTATTGCCTTTGCAAGCTCGATGTAAATAATTGATAATGTGATTGGTATTCCGGTATGTTTGTCAATGACTATGTTGAGAAAGTTGTTTCTTGGATTATAGTAATCATCACTGTTTCCTTCAAACTCTAAAATGTCAAACATGTACTCGTTTAACATGGATACAAGATAGATGGGATTTTTGACATCAGATATGTGGTCGTGCAATCCCTGTTCAAATGATTGTAGTTTTTTGACATATTCTGTAATGTCAAGATCTGGAAACTCTAATATCTGAGATAATTTTAGGCACTTTTCAACTAGTGTGTATTGTGGACTCTTTGCATAAGAGATCCACTCTGCTGCAAATGGATCAAATTCATTCATTTTCTATTTAGATAACTCTCTGGATTTTTGAGTTCGCGAGTTGTGGGAGGATTTGCAATTAATGTCTTGTATGTATCTCTGCCTAATTTTGCAAAGATGTATTCTGTAAAGTCTGTTCCCATGCTCTTTCTGACTTGGTATGATGAGATGTCGCTGTTTGCAAATGTAACTAGATAATTCTTAAGGTCCTGATCATCTCTTAGAATATTTTTTACTGTAAACTCTGCCATTCCTTCCATTGTTGTAAAAGCTGCATGGTGTGCCTGGATTGGCTTTAACCATCTCTGATAAATATCTAAAAGTTGTGGAATCATTTCCAAAATTTTAGGATCCACTGTTACCTTTGTAAATGTCATAACATCTGGACCCAAGACTTGAACTATGAAATTGTCCGGATTTAATATGAAAAACAAATTTGCCCTCTTTGCAACTGGATACTCATCTGGAACTTCGGGTAATTGTAAATAATTGTAAAGATTCTTTGTTGTGGTATCATCAAGACTCAGAATGATCTTTGCAAGCTCTTCATTGATTGCATTTACTTCAGATACTGCATTTTTGTTGATGTTGTAGAGATTATTTTGTATTGAATGAATCTGCTCTTCCAAGATGGTCATCTTCAAGGCTCCAATGTATCCCGAGTTTACCTGATCAAACTTTGATTCATAGGGCTCGCCTTGTTTATGTAATATTATCTGGGGATAACTCGATAAAATGAACTTGTTGAGGTATATTACAGATTCATAAAAATCTCCATATGTGGTGGATATCTGTGAGATGTACCCCTTTGCATAGGTGGAGTAAACAAGATATCGGAAGGTCTGACCTTCTGCAAGAGATGCTATCTTTTGAACATCTTCGTGTGCAATTGCTGTGAAAAGCTCATCTACAAACCCTGCAGATTCCTTTGTGGGATACACCTTGCGTCCTTTTAGGCGCTTGAACTCTACAAGTTCTGGAAATTCAACTCTTGTCTGCGATACAGGAATTCCTGTAAACTCTGTTATCTTTTTTGACATGTCAGAAAACAATCTGTTACAGATTGATTCAATGTCTTCAAACTTTATCTTTGAAGCAAATGTCTGTTCTGATTTTGCTTTTGAATTTGTTATCTCTTTTTCCTCATTTAGCTCAACTGAGAGCTGATCCAAAAGAGCATATGCAAATTCTTCAAACTCTGTCATTATGAGACTGGATTAAACCAGCCAATTTAACATTAACTTTGGATCTATCTGTCTGCTTTGGGTTGTATTTTTGTTAGAATTTGATTTTGCTATTGTACCAGTAACTATTTCATTCCAGTGGAATTCATGTTTGTACTGTTTGACATGGTTGGATGACTCCAAACCATTTGATTTCCGTGGTTTGCTTTTGCTAGAGCATTTACAACCATTTGATGCATTATGATGATTCCATATTGTGCACCAGTAGCTTTGCCTGGGCCTTGGCGTTGTGATGATTGTACAACTGATGACCACTTGGAATGTTCTCCTGGTTGGCAAACCTGATTTCCACACACTCTGCTTGGATCAAGGCTTGCTGTAGTGCGACTATACTGACCTGCCCCTTTGGTCAAGGCATTTGCTTCTTGTGTTACAGTCATTGATAGTACAAGAGAAAATAAAACTGCAAAAACTAGAGTCTTTTTAGACATTTTGAATATTTTCAATCATCTTAGAATAAAAGGTATTCGCCTTTTTTGTGAAAAAAGGAGGTATACCGGGGGTGGGTTTGGTTAAATTTGTTTAATATCACCTCATTTTGATATATTAAGGATTGATGATTTCTCTTCTGTTTGTACTGCCTACTTGTATCTCAGGATAGATAGGCATCTCTTTCACATACCTTAATTTCACATTATCCATATAGTCAAAACTTCCAGCGTCAGGAAAATCTGTCAAAATTTCCATTATCAGTATTTTTTCTCGGTTAGGTTTTTGCGTCATTTCATACGTAATTGCAAAAACTTGTACTGTTCTTTTAATGCGTGGGTCATACCATTGTCCTTCAACCGCTTTTTCGTAAAATTCTACTAGTGCCATGCTGAAACCACTGGTTATTTCTCAGCTCTTAACAAGGAATACATCAGTACTCCTCCAGCTATTGAAAGCGATATGACAAATGTTACCAATATGCCATCCATGATTATGGCGCCTCCTTTACTGAAATTTCATTTGTATATACTTCTGGATATTGTTTTACCAATTCTATGTTTAGACTCAATACGTTGACGTAATCTGGTGCAAAGACTAGGGCATTTGTTTCCTTATTCCTTGCAACATCAAGATCCACTAACGTCTTCAATACGTTGACAGGTATTCCAGTTGCACTGTTTATTGCAGGTATCTGAGAGATGGCACTATCTGGAGTAATGTCTGGATCTACTCCTGATGCAGAATCGTTTCGTGGTTGAAAGAATTTTGCAGAGTTGTAACTCTGAGATATGAATTCAGATCCAACCACTTTGCCATTTAGTATGACTTGACTACCGTTTGATTGAGATGGTAGTACAGTCTGACCTACGGCTGTCACAAGTAATGGATAAGCAACTCCAGTGGTGATGATCATCAACACGACGATCCTAATCGCAGGTGAAAACACTTTACTCTTTATTGTTCTCATGGTATAATCATCGCATAAAGACTGACAGTAGAAGGTCGATTGCTTTTATGCCAGCAAATGGAAAGACAACTCCCCCAAGTCCATATATCATCATGTTTTTGATAAATGTCTTCTCTGGAAGTTCTGGCTTGTATTTTACACCTTTGAGCGATAACGGTATTAACATTGGAATTACTATTGCATTGAATATCAGTGTGGATAGTACGGCACTTTCTGGACTGTGAAGCTGCATTACATTGAGTATTTCCATCTTCGGGTTATCTTTCATAAACATTGCAGGAAGGATTGCAAAATATTTTGCAACATCATTTGCAATCGAAAATGTGGTGATCGCACCACGTGTCATTAGTAGCTGCTTTCCAAGCTTTACAACTCTGATAATCTTGGAAGGATCAGAGTCAAGGTCTACCATGTTTGCAGCTTCTCTTGCAGCTGCTGTACCCCTGTTCATTGCAAGACCGACATCAGCTTTTGCAAGTGCAGGCGCATCATTGGTTCCGTCCCCAATCATACCTACAACATGTCCCTTTAGCTGTTCCTCAACTACTCTGTTTAGCTTGTCAGTTGGTTTGGCTTCTGCCACGATTTGATCAATGTTTGCCTCTTTTGCAATTACCTGAGCGGTAAGTTGATTGTCACCTGTGATCATGACTGTTGTTATGCCAGATACTCTAACTTCTTCCAATTTTGTTCGAATATCTTTTTTGAGGGTATCCTTGAGCGAAATCAATCCTATTATCTCATCATTTACTGCCACTGCAAGAGGCGTTCCGCCGTTTTTGGATATTTCTTGTGCTTTCCATCGTAATTCTGATTCATTTACATTTGTGGCAATCTTCAGAATCGCCTCAACTGATCCTTTTAAGATCTTCACTGGAACATTTGATTCCTCCAAATCTTCTACTTTGGCAGAAACTCTAGTACGTGGCAATGATGATTTGCAAATTTGTTCCTGTGTAACGGATAATTTTTTCTTTGGTGAAAACTCTATTCCACTTAATCGTGTTTCAGAACTAAACTCAACAGGTTTTGCTGTCATTATTTCCATTAGAAATGGAGGTTCAATCTTTTTCTCATTTGCAAGTTCGATAATGGATGTTCCTTCATGTGTGTGATCACTAAAAGATGCAGCATAAGCAGCTTCAGCAATGTCATTCTCGGTAAATTTTTCCATTGGTACAAACGCAATTGCTCTTCTAGCACCTTCCGTAATAGTTCCAGTCTTGTCTAAGATGAGTACATCACAATCACCTGCCGCCTCAATTCCTTTTCCTGATTTTACTACAATGTTGTCTCTTGCCAGTCTATTGATTCCAGCAACTCCTATTGCAGGCAACAATCCTCCAATAGTTGTTGGCATCAAGGCCACTAGCAATGCAAAGAGTACTGAAATGTCCATGTGATATCCAAGATAGTATCCAAAGAATAGCATCGTTCCAACTACGGTTATGAAAATTATTGATAATCCTGCAAGCAGTATAGTAAGAGCAATTTCGTTTTTCGTCTTTGGTCTTTTTGCACTTTCAATTAATCCGACCATCTCGTCTAGGAAACTCTTTCCAGCTTCCGAAGTTATTTCTATTACAATGCTGTCGTTTGCAACCTTGGTTCCACCAAGCACTGGATTGTCCTTTTCTTTGAAGACCGGATTTGATTCTCCAGTCATCATGGATTCGTCTACGAATGCCTTTCCTTCATGTACAATTCCGTCTCTTGGAATTATCTCTCCAGCATAAACTTGCACTCGATCCCCTACTATGAGGCTAGTTGATTTTACCAAAACCTCTTTCCCGTTCACTAGTTTTTTTGCCAAAACTTCCTTCTCGAGATTTTTCAGTGAGTCTACCTTTGCCCTTGCCTGAGATTCTGATAGTGCCTCAGAAAAGGTGGCAAACCAGACAGTAACAATCAGAATTATTGCAGTTTCAATATAGAAGACACGGTTTTCATTTACAAATTCCAGTGACATGTTTGGAAGAAAACCTATTGCAAGTACCAAAAAAAATCCAACTTCAACAGTAAACATGACAGGACTTTTTTTGGCAAGGTAAAGTGGGCTTAGCTTTGTTACAGAATCCTTGAGCATTCTTTTGTCAAATATTGATTGTTTTAATTTTGTCACCATTATTCTATCACACTACATTGAAAATGGTCCCATTGCCAAGAACGGAAAGAAAGTAAGAGCTGTTAAAATAAATACCATGACTGACAAAACACCAACAAAAAGAAAACCTGAGGTTTTGATTGGTTCTACAACTTCTTTTCTATCTCTTAGCGTAAACGATCCTGCAACTGCTAGCATCAATCCGATTGGTGCATAACGACCAAGTAACATGATCCATGCAGTAGACCAATTCCAAAATGGAGTATTTGCAGATGTTCCAAGATAATCTGATCCATTGTTTGCTGACGCTGAACTGTATTCATACAAAACTTGTGTAAATGTTGCAGGAGTTGTATGTTCTCCAAGAACACTCTGTGCATTTTCAGTAGTGTATGCCATTACAGATGGAATCAATATCAATGCAGGATGTATCAAAAATACAAATGCTGCAAGCTTGACATCTCTGGGATTTATCTTCATACTCATAAACTCCGGAGTCTTTCCCACCATTAGTCCAACCAGAAAGAGAGTAAGTACTACAAAGATGATCATCATCATCATTCCTGTACCGTCTGCTCCAGGAATTGCTTGAACAAACATGCCTAGAAAGAATCCAATTACTGCATTTGGTGACATTCCCGTAAGAGCTGCGTTTGCAGCACCAGTGTTTGTTGCCACTGATGATTCTAAGAAGAGTGTACTTCCAAAACTTCCAAATCTTGTTTCAAGACCTGTTGGGCCGCTCTGTTCGGATAACCCTAGAGCAAGCATAACGCCAAATCCAATTAACATGGCCGCAAGTATGGAGATTCCCCTTCCTTTGCCTAGTAAATGACCATAGGCTATTGGGAATGACAATGGTATTACAAGCATGAGGATGCATTCAAAGACATTTGAGATACCTGTGGGATTTTCAAATGGGTGAGAAGAATTTGCTGCAAAGAATCCCCCTCCATTACTCCCAAGCTCTTTGATTGACTCTAGTGATGCAACTGGTCCGATTGGAATTGTTTGACTTCCGCCTTGTAGTGTTCCTATTGTGATTGTTGAATCTAATGTCTGAGGAACCCCAAGAAAAAGTAGCAACAAAGCAGAGAAAAATGAAATGGGAAGTAGGAGTGTTATTATGATTCTAGTGAAATCCACATAGAAATTTCCTAACCCAAATTCTTTACGGATGAATCCTCTGATGAATGCAAACGCAGTAGCTATTCCGGATGCAGGTGCTACAAACATCATGAAGATCAGTCCAACCATCTGTGAAAAAATTGATAGTTGCTGTTCGCCTGCATAGTGCTGAAGATTTGTATTTGTAACAAATGATGCAGCAGTATTAAATGCAAGATCTAGTGATAATCCTGGTTTTGGTGAAAGTGGAAGATTATTCTGATATAGAAGTACTACCATCAGAAAACCAGCTGCTATGACATTAGTTACCACCATGGCTAGAAAATATTGTTTCCATGTCATCTGCTCGTATCTATCTATGCCAATTATTTTGTAGAATCCATTCTCTACTCTGCCTAATGTTTTCTCTAATGGTCTCTTTTCATAGACAATCATTCTTGCAATGTATCGACCAAAAATTACAGATAATCCTAGAGAACCTACCAGTACAACTAGAAGTATTACAATGTCCACATAAGGTCACTTTAGGTCCTTTCGTTACAATGTAGGTATTGATCCCATGCTGGATGTGTTTTTCTCAACACTCTCAATTCTACACTTGTATCCATCTGAAATCAGCTATCCACCAAGATACATGAATATAGATATTTACGTAATTACATAACATTTTTAATCTTTTATGATGTTATCTAATGACATGTCTAGAGCAATTAGAGAACCACCCTTTGTGCCTGATGAGTTGGACTTGATGATATTGGAACACATGTCAAGTGATGCAAATGTACAATTCAAGCAACTAGCCGAATCATTGAAAGTTGATCAGCGTACGATTGCTAAACGTGTAAACAAGATGAAAGAAAATGGTGTTCTAAAAAATAAAGTCGAAATTAACTGGTCACGGATGGGAGTTGGAATTGCAGCTTATGTGGGTGCGGAAACAGGTCTTGGAGAAAACGATCTAGCCAAATTACATGACTTTATTCGTAAAGAACCACGTGTAATAGAAGCATATTCTACAATAGGGAGTCAGGAATATTTTATCAAAGTTCTGGAAACTGATTTACAAAGTTTAAGGGAAGAGGTCTTGATGCCGCTAGAACCAATTACTTCAAAGCTTACTAGTTCTATCATATCGTCCCCGGTAAAACAACAAAATGATGTTTCACTTCTCCGTTTTCTAAGACAGAGATGGTTTTCACATAAGAAAAGTAAATGATATTCAACTCACAACCTGAATTGAAGTTTATAGATGATGAATTTGTTTCTTGCCCGTCTTCACTTGCATATTTCTGCATTATTTTGTAAACCAGTTCATCAATGTCGTGTCTTGTAGCATCTTTCCAGTTTCTTCCAAACATCTTTGAAAGATTGAGAAAAATTCGAAGGTGTAACAGTCTTACAGCTTTTGACATGGAAAGACTGACCATTACCTTGTCGTATTTCTTGATAATCTCTGCATTTTCCTCAGTTCTACCTGCATTCTCTTCACTAGGCCCTCAATTAGGGCATCATAATTGTAGGCTGATGTCCTTTTGAGGCTAGAAAGCTTCTGGCTCAATGCACCCGATTATACGCTTGTTAGGGTATTAAACAAAAAGGAGGTATACCGGGGGTGGGTTTCGAACCCACGACCTCCAGATTATGAGTATTACCCTTTGTGTGGACTGGCACTCTAGGCCAGGCTGAGCTACCCCGGCATAAATAACGCCTAAATTCTTGATGCAATTAAATGTAGCTTGCTTAAACTTGTGCAATCGCTTTCCAGTTGGTATCTACTTTTGATACCCATTGGAATTTCTTTTGTAATGCAGATGTGTAGAGTTTCTCCCATTCTAGGCCAACTGCATCAGACCATGCCTTGACTACTCTTGGGTCGATGTAATTTCGAAGTGATGTTCCCAAGTTATAATCTCGAGTCTTCTCTGTAAGTTCTAAAGTTAGTTTTAATTTTTCTTCACGTTGTTTTAGTTTTTCAATTTGTTTTTCAGTCTTGGGTTTTGTTTCCTTTAGTTTCTTTATTGCTTCACGTTTTTTCTGTAAAGTTTCATCAAAGTTCTTTGGTATGGTTCTCTTGTGATTGCATGTCACAGCAGCTTCGAGATTTGCTAATTTTGCATGGTATATCTTGATGTTTTCTGATTTTGATTTTAGATTATCGACTTTTTTGAGATAGTTTGTAACTACTTGTGTTGCAAGATATGTTCTGAACACCTTGGCAGTAAGGCCCTTTACTATGCCACTAAGAAATTCATTTACATGTCTTGACGTGATTCCATCAAATATTAGATCGTCTTTTTTCTTTTTCTCTGTTAGTTTTTTGAGATTTTCATAAAACATCTTGTCTTGTTCTGTTACAGTAAGTGGTTTTTGCCATCTCACACTGTCTTTTCCCAAAAAGTCAAACTCTATAACGCCTGGTTTTAGACTGATGTGCTCTACCCTAAGTGTGGTAGCACCTACGGTATCTGCCTCATCTGGATCTTTTTCATCCCCTACTCTCATTGCAGTTTTGTAAATCAAATAGCAAACAGTAGCGACTCTTCTTACCTTCTCATCCTTGTCTGACATTTTCTTTATCACCATGCCTAGCACCTTGTCTATTTCTGCAGCCAATTTTGTTGCCTTGTCATACTTCATCTTGTCACGCTCTTGCTTGAGGTCTGATGTATCAGAAAGCCATACGTATTTTCTCTTTTCAGTTAGTACGTCCATCCAACTTGCAAGCCACATAAAGTCTGGCTCGTGTATTATCTTACCCCATTTGCCTGGAGGTACTTTGGCCTCCTTTCCGAGATTTAGTGTAACATCTTTTTCTGTAACTCTTGGTTTCCACTTGCCCCTTAGTGGGTGGTCACCTCGTCCAATGAAAAGACCTGGTGGTTCTGCCATCCAGTTGGCTACATCTACTTCCTTTCCATCAATTATTGCCTTGCCATAGATTGACTTCATCTTTTCTTTGATCTCCTTTCTTGTAGCCGCGATCTTTTTCTTTTCCTCCTTGGTCATTGTTATCTTGGAATCTTTTTCCTTGTCTACTAGCTTGAATGCTTCAGAAAAGTCAATATCTGAAAGTGAAATGTTTTTGAAATCTGCAGCAAGTGTTTTTACAAAATATGAAAGAAAGTTCTTTTGAAAAACTTGGTCTCTAACATATGGCGTGTCCTTCTTTTTTGCCCATTGGTAGACCATCTCTTCAGCATCGATACTTAACGGAACTTTTACTCCCTTGATCTTGATTGTAATTCCTTTTGATTCGTAGGGAGGAAGAAACGCAATGCCATTATGTTGAAGGGTTTTCCATTTCATTTGTATTATCACTAAATTTTTTGGTTAAATCTGTTGACTTTGACAAAAATTGACTTTACGTCGTATATCAATCTAACCAAAAGAATCGCATAAAATTCATCATGTTTTACGCTGTTACATTTCTATAATGGCACAATAATGACAAAAACGATATATTTTAGCTAAAAAGTTCTTTTTTTATGTAATTTTCAAACTCGATATCAGTCTTGTCCCTTTTTGCCTCTAGGAACATTATGGCATCATTACCAACAGGATAGCGAGGTAATGGGCTCTCAGATGAGACTGCCTTGACTATGGTCTTGGCAACTTCTTGTGGAGGAGTACCCATCTCTGACATCATCATTAGTCCGTTCATCACTTTCTCAGTCATGTCCTTGTAGGCAGGATCTTGTTTTATTGTCTTTTTCAGAGTTGCAAACAAGTTTGTCTTGATGACACCAGGTTCTATGATTATTGTTTTAATTCCAAATGGAAACAGTTCATATCGCATTGATTCACTCAAGCCCTCCAATGCAAATTTAGCACTAATGTATCCTGGAGTTACTGGAAAGCCAATTCTTCCTGCCACTGAGCTTACATTTACTATTGTTCCAGATTTCTGACTACGCATGGTAGGTAATACTGCTTGGATTGTTCGGACCACTCCAAAAAAGTTTGTTTCAAATTGATCCTTTAGCTCTGAAATTGATAGATCTTCTAAACATCCTACAAGAAAATAGCCTGCATTGTTTACTAGGACATCAATCCTTTTCTTCTCACTTGTTATCTCTTCAACTGCTTTTTTGATGGTATCTTCCTTGTTGACATCAAGTTCTATTACTTTGATCTTCAGATTCTCCTTTTTTGCAATATCGAGAATCTTGTCTCCTTTTTTGATGTCTCGCATAGTTGCATAGGTCTGATATCCTTCTCGAGCTAGTGCAAGTGCTGTTTCAAAACCTATTCCACTTGAGCTTCCAGTCACTATTGCAACTTTGTCCATGATGACTCTGAGTTGATGATGTTAATAATTTGTTTCATTTGTTATTCTAAAATTTATCATACCAGAGGTTTGTCTCCTTCTACAGGTTCTGTAACATCTGTTGTTTCACCATCTGTTATTCTCTGGAGAATCTCTTTTGCTGAAAACTTGTGAAGATATTCATTGTTGTTGCCGCATCTGTATGAAAAAGTACAGCGTGGGCAACCTGATTCGCTTTTGCAAGGACACTCTGTTACAATGTCAAGACTTCTCTCAAATGCCTTCTCGAGTCTATCATAAAGAGCCCTGCTTGCACCATTTCCGCCTATTGCAGAGTCATAGACAAAGACCAAGCCAGATGTGCCAAGAGATATGCCTCCCAAATCCTGAGACACACCTCCTGTTATCATATTGCTTCCTTCTATGACGACATGTTCTGTAGCATGATATCCACTTGCTTCTACATATTCTTCATTTTCTGCCTTGCTTATTTCGTCTAATGGTCTTGGAGCCTTGAACACAATTCCTTTTGTGACAAAATCATAATCAAGTGGTTTTTCTAAAGTTATTTTCTGTCCCTGTCCTACCTCTTGGCCCAACTCCAAGTTGACATATCCATAAACTCGCTTTTGAATATGTAACTTGCAAAATGCAACCTCAATTCCATTTGCACGTCTTTTCTCAAAGATAGTCTCTATTGTTGGCCATTCTTCTGTTAGCGCCTTGGTATAGTATGGATAATTCTTTGGAAGATATTCTAATTTTGCAGTCATTTTTTCAGGATATCCAATCTCTTTTACTCGATATCTAATTCCTGCCAAAAAATAAACTGCCTGTGGATGCAACTCTTCTAAAGCAATTGGCAATACACGCTCTCCAACTTTTTTGCCGTTTAGGAATATGTCAATTGACCTTCCTATTCCTCTTATGCTATAATCTTCTAAAATTGATTTTATTTGATCGTAATTTGGTACATATCTATTTTCAATCAAGACCAAGTTGCCTGCACCAACATGTCTTTCAATGACATCTTTGTGTTCTGACAATTCATGTTTTGCAATTGGTTTGTCACAAGCCATCGCGATAACTTGAAACTCTTCAACAAAGGGATTTTTTGGATCAATGTAAATTTGTTCAACATCTTCAAAATAATCTGCGGGATGATTCTTGTAGTACTGTGAAATTGGATCATTGCCTAGTACTAGGAATGCATATCCTCCTTGACCTTTTCTTGCAGCCCTTCCTATTCTCTGTGTGAGTCTATTTACTGGAATTGTAGATGAGATTACCCCGTCTACATTGCCCACATCTATGCCAAGTTCAAGCGTGGGAGTTGCAGAAATTGCAAGTAGTTTGTCAGTCTTGAACAAGTTCTCAACTGATCTTCTATAATTTGCCATTAGGCCTGCTCGATGAACCTTGATGTCTATTTTTTGTCTTCTTGCCTGCAGTGCCAAAAGTTCGGAATTAAGATGTGAATTGCTAAACACCAATGTCTTGTGTTGTTTTGCTGTCAATTTTTTTAGTATGTCAATCATTAATGCACGCTGGGTCATCAAAGAGGGAAAGAGCATTGAAAATTCTGTCTTGCCCTTTTTGCCAGATCCTGAGATCTGAACCATGTTTACTCCAAATAGTATCTGGCAAAATGATAATGCATTATCCAATGTTGCAGATGCTGCAATCATCTGTAACTTGGGCGCAATCCGCTTTAGTCTTTTTATGATGTAATGAACATTGGAGCCAAAAATTCCAGAATATACGTGAGCTTCATCCACTGCAAGAAACCTAGTTGTGTTAAGAAGAGCCGCAAATCTAGTCCTGTGCCATAAATGATAATGCAAGACATCAAAGTTAGTTATTATTACCTGTGGGGGATTTGCAAGAATTTCTGCACGTTCTACTTGTTTTGTATCGCCATCAAATACCGCACATTGGATATTCATCTTGTCTGCAATTTCTTTTATCTTTGGATACTGGTCTCTAGAAAGAGATTTGGTTGGATAGACAAAGATTGCCTGTATTGTGGGAATGGGATTTTTTGAACTGCCAATTCTTTCAATGATTGGTACAACAAATGATTCTGTTTTTCCAGATGCGGTTGGCGCAGTGATTACCACATTATCACCAGAAACAATGTGATGAATGGATTCTTCTTGGAATTTGTAGAATCTCTTTATTCCTCTTGATTCTAGGGCATCAACTATTCTCTGGTCAAGGCCTGAATCTTGTACAGTAGAGCCCATCTCGGGATCCGGCTCCTCTATTACCTTAAAGTGTGAGACATAATGCCTCTTTGAGAAAAGAACTGATCTTGTAATGTCTGCAATCTTTGCATTTCCTATCATTTTGTTTATCTCGTCTTCTGTCTGCAAGATGCCTTCTTTTTCTAGGGTTGATTCTTGTTGATTCTTGGTTGGTATCTCATCATTGTCAAATTTTATCAAAAATTCTAAAAATGCCTCGTCAATATTCTTCGTGGAGTCTATGATGTCCTCAATTTTGCACTTGGGACAGCTAAAGTGTATTTTTTGATTAAACGTGCGTTGCACCTCTATCTTGGATTTACACTTGGGACAATAATGCACTAGTTCATGGAATAATTCTGGATGATTTAATTTTTGGTTATAGTGTTGATCACAAGTAAAACTTGGAGTAAAAAACATGCTCAAAAACCATGATGACATATAATATCGTATTATTTCTAGACTGATGTGGGCCTTGGAAGTTATTGGGGTGAAGTCCTCGATGTTTTAAAAAAAATAATCCCGGTATATGACAAAGTAAACTCGCTTATCTCACTTGGAAGAGATTCTGAATTTCGTCAAAGAGGAATTAGTGGAAGAGTCCATCCTGGAGATGATATCCTTGATGCTGGTTCTGGTTTTGGCAACATGTCAAAGACTGCATCTAGTATGTGTGATGGTAATGTCAACATCACATTGTATGATCCGCTAAGACCAATGCTCAAAAACACTAGTAGATTATTTTCTACAACACCAGTACTGGCATGTGGGGTCTTTGAACATATTCCATTTCGTGATGAAAAATTTGATGCTGTACTTACTGGCTACTCGCTAAGAGACGCAATCAATCTCAGAATCGCAATATCTGAGATACATCGAGTGCTAAAAAAGGATGGAAGATTTGTCATAGTTGATCTGGGCAAGCCCGATAATCCTGTAATGAGAGCAGGAGTGTCATTTTACCTCAGGGCTATACTTCCTATATTGGCAGTAATTGGTGGTGGAAGACTAGGTCTGAAATTTGCCACTCTTTATGGTACGTACAAACTATGGCCTCAAAACAAAAAGCTAGAGTCACTTCTTCTTGAACGGTTCTCAAGAGTAGAGTTTGAAAAAGGCATGCTTGGGGGCGCAATCATGGTTGCAGCATACAAGTAAAATGAATAAAGTAATTCTTGTCTACATCATTGCACTAGTTGTTGGATTTTCATATGGAATACACAATCCTATAGTTCCGCTGTTTGCAAAAGACATGGGTGCATCATACTCTGATCTTGGAGTGATTGGGTTTGCAAACTTTATTCCCTACATGTTTATTCCGCTTTTTGTTGGGCTGTTACTTGACAGATTCAACAAAGGCATACTTCTTTCTCTAGGACTAGTTCTTGACTCTGTTTCAATTTACTTGTTATCTGTAGCAGACTCTGTGCCACAAGTTATACTATTTAGAACTCTGGTCGGTGTTGCACATTCGTTTTTCTGGCCTCCATGTGAGTCCATTATATCAAAATCTACCAGTCCACAGAATCGTGTCAAAGCAATTTCAAGCTTCATGGCTTTTTTTGTTGCAGGTATTATGATTGGGCCACTTGTTGGTTCGTTTTTGCTTGAACACTTTGATGTTTCGTATAGAATAATATTCCAGATTGCTGCATTTGCAATAGCTACTTCACTTGTATCATCATTAATGCTGTCAAAGGACAAGGACGTAACCCATCATGGAATCATGTCTATTGCATCTGCAAAACATTTGATAAAATTTCCTACAGTTATTGCAATTCTATTGTTTTGTAGTGTAAGCTTTGGCGTGTTCTTGGCAATACTTCCAGCATTCATGAATGAGCGGTCAATCTCAGAGTCAAACATTGAACTACTTTTTTTCGTATTTGGGATCTCTAGACTTGTTTCCTTGTTGACATCTAGCTTTCTTATGAAAAAGTTTCTCACAAGTATACTGCTTGTCATAATATCCATCTCTGTTGGAATGTTGATGCTGTATTACTCTCACTCTGTATTGGAATTTAGTGTGGCAGTTCTCATACTCGGATTTGGATTTAGTGTGTATTTCCCACTTACATTTGAGATCATAATGCGAAAGACAAAAGAAAATGTTGGTGCATTGATTGGTGCATACGAGGCAACCTTTGGAATGGGCTGGGCCTTTGGGCCTCTAATTATTGGTGTAATTGCCAATTCTTTTGGAAGCTCGATTCCTTATCTTATTTTATCTATAGTTGGGCTGTTTGTACTGGGATTTGTATTTCTCAAGAGAAAACAAGTCATGTTGGTATAATCTGGGTCTTTAATTGAGATGTTGAACTAATATTGGAATACTCATCAATCTCAAACTTTGTTCAGTGTGTTGATTATCATATGTGATTTTTTTGTATTGACTATAATTATTTGATAAAACAATAGTTGTTATGATTAGCAAATACGTATTGATTGGAATAGTAATTGGCGTATTCTTTGCTGGATTAGGTGTGGGGTATGGTCTTTTCATTAACACTTACAATCCATATGCAATGATGGGAAATCCTACCATGTTCAGTCAAATGATGGGAAAAAATCCACAGCTTTCCGGTCACTACATGGGATACATGATGCAAAATCCACAATACATGAACCAGTGGATGTCTCAGAATCCACAGTATGTAGGTCAGTGGATGGGATCAATGATGCAGGATCCTCAACTAAGACAACAGATGTATAACTACATGTTACAAAACCAGGATTTCATGTACAATATGATGAAAAATTCAAACTTTCAAAATAACTACATGGGTCCATGGATGATGCAAAACAACTTTACCTATCACGGCATGATGTGGAAAAGATAATTTCATATTTTGATTTAATGTGCAGGTGTGTGATTGAACAAGAAAGTTCTGATAATTCTAGTTGCAGTTACACTATCAATAATTGGCACCACATATTTTCTTGATGCAAGTTACAAGAATGCAGTTAATCATACTAATGCAACGAAAAGTTTCAATCAAACATTAATGTTGGAACGTGGCGATGTGGCAATGGGATTTAACCAGACCATGATTCATCATCACTTCATGTCTACTGCCACAGGAGGTGAAATCATGATCATGTCTGCAAACATGAGTGACATACAGACGATAAATGAAATAAAAAACCATGTGAAAGATATTCAATACGAATTTTCTAAGGGGAATTTTACTAAACCATTCTACATTCATGATCAAATTGTCCCAGGTACTGGTGTCATGACTGCAAAAAAGAATCTGATTAACTATTCCATAAAAGACATCGACGGCGGCTCTATTCTAATTTTGACAACCAATGATACTGAACTTCTTAATGCGATACAACAATTCATGAACTTTCAATCAAGCCAGCACATGGGTCATTAAACTAGAAAAAATAAACCTGATATTGTTTCAAACGCGTCTCATGTGGTAGATAGTAAAAGTATGAAAACATGAGATAGTGGATGAATTTGGGCTCGATGTTGTAAACCTTTAATTTTAGAAACAAGTCAAATCACTCCATGTCTGATCTTGCACTCAACATCATAGGGAATGACTGGATAATGATTGTCTTGGTAGCGTTAGTGTTACTCCTTGGAACCAAAAGATTGCCTGATGCAACAAAAAAACTTGCTAGGGTCATGGCACAGTATGATAAAACAAAAAACATGGTTCACGATGAAATAAAAAAAGCCAAGGGTGAGTTTAACCTAGACATCTCTGGACCTGTCATGTCTGAACGACAAAAACTTGAAACACTTGCCAAATCCTTGGGTGTTAACACTGAAGGTAAGACTGATGATGATCTACGTAATCTGGTAAATTCTAAACTTGGGGGTTCTGCAAAACCCGATCAAGATACTACAAAACAATAAGCAACGATCTCAACAAATTTAAATACAATATACCGTGAGACATATCGGTTAAGATTGACTAAAATCGATCCTTGGCAAAATGCTCTCAAGCAACTTGCAGATGCCGCAAAAATTTTGAAACTTGATGCTGGTATTCATGAAATACTTGCAAGTCCAAAAAAAATTCTAACAGTTTCACTACCTGTAAAGATGGATGATGGTAGAATCAAGGTATTCACAGGATATAGATCACAACATAATGACTTTAGAGGTCCTCACAAAGGAGGAATAAGATATCACCCAGATGTTACAATCGAGGAAGTAAAGGCACTCTCAATGTGGATGACTTGGAAATGTGCTATTGTTGATGTTCCATTTGGAGGTGGCAAGGGAGGAATCATCTGTGATCCAAAAAGACTCTCGGCTGGAGAAAAAGAGAGACTCACACGAAGATATGCATACGCAATATCTGAAATCATTGGACCGGGAAAAGACATACCAGCACCTGATGTGTATACAACTGGAAAAGAAATGGCCCAGATAATGGATGTTTATAGTATGATGCATGGACAGGCAGAGCCTGCTGTTATTACAGGAAAACCAATTCCAGTAGGAGGCTCTCTTGCAAGAAATGTAGCTACTGGTCTTGGTGTTGCTTATTGTGTAAGAGAAGGTGCAAAGAAGATTGGACTCAAGCTAAAGGGAGCCAAAGTTGTCATTCAGGGTTATGGAAATGCTGGAACATTTGCAGCAGAATATGTTGAAAAAATGGGCGCAAAGATTATCGGAGTAAGTGATTCTAAAGGTTCTATAATTGATCTAAAAGGACTTGACTCAAAGAAAGTTCTTGAATACAAGACTAAACATGGCAGCGTTGTTGGTTATCCTGGAAGCAAAAAGGTCTCAACAGAAGATCTTCTTACCACTCCATGTGATGTTTTGATACCTGCAGCACTTGAGAACCAGATAACTCCACAGGTTGCAAGAAATATTAAATGTAAAATAATTGCTGAAGCCGCAAATGGTCCTACCACACCTGAGGCAGATGACATTTTATTC
The DNA here is from genome assembly GCA_025449485.1 of Nitrosotalea sp. Classification (GTDB taxonomy): domain Archaea; phylum Thermoproteota; class Nitrososphaeria; order Nitrososphaerales; family Nitrosopumilaceae; genus Nitrosotalea. The sequence continues at coordinate 18,557 of JANWJG010000060.1, forward strand.
AAAAAGAAAATAATGGTAATTCCAGACATCTTGGCAAATTCTGGCGGTGTATGCATATCATACTTGGAATGGGTGCAGAACCTACAAAGATATTACTGGACATTTGATGAGGTTGCAAGTAAGATGGAACACCACATTGTACGTGGTTTCAATGATACATTTGCACTTTCAAAAAAACACAGTGTCGACATGAGAAAAGCAAGTATGGTACTTGCAGTTGGCAGAGTGTTGGAAGCATTTGAAGCACGTGGCCTCTGGCCATAGAAATACCTAATACTTGATATCGTGATAATGTTCTATGAGCAAGGCTTTTGTGGCAATACATTGCGAAACTGGAAAAGAAAATCCGATAATTAGAAGACTAATGGAAATCAGGGGTATATCAGAGGTCACAGGGACTTTAGGTCTTTATGATATCATTGTAAAAGTGGAGGCATCAGATTCTATGATGCTTGAAAAAATAATTACAAAAGAAGTAAGAAAAATTCCACATGTCTTGACTACGATGACACTAATGGTCATCTAGATACTTTCTAATTTTAACCCAAAATTGAAATTAATTCACATGTAATCCTAGTTTACACTGGCTGATGAAAAATAAAAATTAAAGAAATTCGAATTTAGGATGTACTAAATGAACTTCCACAAGAGCAAGATTTGGTTACGTTTGGATTGTTGATTTTAAATCCAGCACCCATTAGGCTCTCGATGTAGTCAATATTTGCACCCTTGAGATAGTCGACACTATAACTGTCAATTACCATCTTGACACCATTTTCTTCGATTACAAGATCGTCTTCTTCAGATGTCTTTTCAAATCCCATTCCATAGGATAATCCTGAACATCCTCCACCTTGTACGTAGACTCGCAGAAATTGTGGCTTTTCGGCTTCTTCTGCCATGAAAGCGATTACTTTTTCTGCGGCTTTTGGTGTAATTGTGACCAATTTTGTGGTCTGTGTATTACTCATGAACCTAATTCGTCCTTTAAATTATAATAATCTTTTCATACCTGACATAATAGGAATCAAAGATTAGGTCGAGCTTATTTTTTTGATTTGTTTACAAAAGCAGTCATTCTTTCTGCTCTGTCTGGATGGGTAAAGCACAAGCCCCATGTGTATAATTCAAGAGCAAGACCTGTGTCAATGTCTGAATTTCTTCCCTTGTTTATTGCGATCTTTGACATTCTTACTGCCATTGCAGAATTTTGAGCAATCATCTTTGCAATATTGTTAGTCTCTTCCATTAATTTTGCAAGTTCTACAACTTTGTTTACCAAGCCCATCTCTTTTGCTTCATCTGACTTGACAATTCTTCCTGTAAAGATCAAATCTTTTGCCTGAGAGATTCCAATGGTTCTTTGCAATCTCTGAGTTCCACCCCATCCTGGACATACGCCTATTGTTACTTCGGGTTGTCCCATCCTTGCAGTGTCTGCAGCTATTCGGATGTCACATGCAAGTGCAAGTTCACATCCTCCTCCAAGTGCAAATCCATTGATTGCTGCAATTGTTGGCTTGCTACAATTCTCTACTGTATAAGTTAAAAGATGACCAAGTTTTGCATAGGTCTCTGATTCTATGGGTGTGATTGTTGACATGTATGCAATGTCTGCACCTGCAGAAAATGCCTTGTCTCCTTCTCCTGTGATAACTACAACCTTTACTGAATCGTCTACTTCAATTTCTTTGAATACTTTGATGATGTCATTTGCAACATCCATGTTCATTGCATTGAGCTTGTCAGGTCTGTTTATCTTGACTGTACAAATTCCTTCAGATTTTGAGACATTAACTAGAGACATGTCAAAACTCCAAATGATGAGGAAATTAAACCTTATTGGGTTTGCTCTTTCCCCATTGATGTAGGGCAGATGCTGCTGCAACCCAATTTCGGATGTCGTCATACACTGGAACGTTGTGTTTTTCAATTAGTCCTGAGACTTTGGCTGTGTATGGACCGCCATTTCCACCAACAAGCAATGGCTTTTTGCCTTGTTTTGAGAACTCTCCCAAATAATCAATTATTGTCTCTTCAAGTGGATCATCTTGGAAGACAAACCATGGCATGACAATGTCGATGTTTGGATCATCCATGAATTTTTGGATGGAATATCTATAGTCATCAGCATTTGCTCCGCCTGTGACATCTGCAGGATTTCCATTTCCTATGACATATGTCGGAGGATAGTGCTCTTTCATTTCCTTGAGTGTTGCCTCTGTTACTTTGCCAAGTTCTAATCCGTATTTTTCAAATTGGTCTATTGCGCCAATCATTGGTCCTGCACCGTTGCTGACAAGTGCAACTCTTGGACCCTTTGCTGCTGGCTGCCATGCTAATGCTTTTGCAACTGAAGCAAGTTCCTGATAACTCTCTACTGAAACTATTCCAGCTTGTTTGAATGCTCCTTGTATTATTGCATTTGAACCTCCAAGTGAACCTGTGTGTGATGCTGCTTGCTTTGCTCCAAGTGCAGTTCTTCCACTCTTCCAGATTATGATTGGTTTATGAGTTTCTTTCATTACACGTTTTGAAGTCTCGATGAACTTTCTACCGTCTCCAAAACCTTCTACATATAGTGCAATTACTTTGGTTTGAGGATCATTTGCCAAGTACCAGATCATGTCTGCTTCGTCTACATCTGATCTGTTGCCATAGCTGACCATCTTTGATAGCCCAAATGAATCTGCAGTCTCAAGGAAGCTAATTCCCATTGTACCACTTTGTGATAGCAATGCCACTGGTCCAAGTTTTGCGCGGACCATTCTCTCTTGACCTTGGAATGCACAATCTAGTCTATTGGCTGCGTTAAACATACCAATACAATTTGGACCAATTATTCTGATCTTGTGCTGTTCTGAGAGGCTCTTTATTTGAGATTCAAAGTCTGCTCTCTCTCCTCCTAGTTCTTTTCCACCTCCTGATACGATTACAACATTGTGAATTCCTTTCTTGGCACATGATTCAAGAACTGGTGGGGTAACTGATAGATCAACACACACAACAACCAAGTCGACTTTATCTGGAATTGCTTCAAGTGACGGATAACATTTCAATCCCAAAATTTCCTCTGCCTTTGGATTGATTGGGTATACCTTGCCTTTGTAGTCGTGTTTTGCAATGCTGTCAAGAACTGAATTTCCTACTTTGCCAGGAGTTGCAGATGCACCAACCAGTGCGACTGATTGTGGTGTAAAGAATGTCTCCATGAATTCGATGTTTGGCTTTGCTGTTGAAATTGCGTCTTTTTTGATCTCTTTTCTTAAGATTATCTTTGCATCAACTACATAGTATGACTTTGGATAAACTACAATTGGGTTAAAGTCGATGCTGTCAAAGTAGTCTGCATTGTCTACTCCAACCTTGCCAATTTGAACAATTGTTTTTGCAAGCATGTTCAAGTCAATTGGCTTGCTACCTCTGTATCCTTGAAGAATCTTTGCACCCTTCAATTCTGTAAGCATTGACTTTGCATCCTCTACTGTGATTGGCAGCATTCGAAATGCTACATCTTTGAATATCTCTGTTAATACTCCGCCCAGTCCTACCATTATTACAGGACCAAACTGTGGGTCATTTTGGAGTCCTATGATAAGTTCGACTCCTTGCGGAACCATCTTCTCAAGTAAAATTCCTTTTACGTGGACTCCTTTCTTCTTTGAGAGTCTTGGATACATTTCAAGAAATGCTTTCTTTACGTCTTTCTCATTTTGTAGTCCTACTTTTACTCCACCTACATCACTTTTGTGAAGTATCTGTGGTGAAACTACTTTCATAACTAATGGATAACCTAATTTCTTTGCAGCCTTGGCAGCATCTTTTGCATTTGTTACAAGTGCATAGCCTGGAACTTTGATTCCATATTTTTTTAATACTGCTTTGGATAGATCTTCGGTAATTACCTTATGATCTGTTGCAAATGTTTCTTCAAAAATCTTTGTTACTGGGTTCAAAAGGATTTCTCCTCTTTATTTGCAGATCGCAATGATGAGATCTGTGTTTTTTTGTGCATCATAACGTGATCCGAAGGTCTAAGTGTTTTATATTAAACTTTTGTCAAAATGGTATAACTTGATCTCATCTCTAGTTTGGATATTGGTCTAGTGTGACAATGCTAAAACACATGAACCCACACGATCTTCAAAAATTAAACTCTGACTTGAAATTTCTATAAAATATCTCTAGGGTGTCTTTAATTGTGCCAATTTTTTGTGGTATCTGTTTTTTGATTATATCTGGATGGATATATGGCACATTGGCAAGTTCTTCACTTGATTTCTCTAGCCATAGTCTTATGGTTGGCTCGTCTATCTCTAGGTGAAATTGTATTCCAACTGCACTGCCTATTCTTATTGCCTGGTTCTGATAATCCTTCGAATGTGCAAGTCTTGTAGCACCTCTTGGTAGATCAAACGTGTCTCCATGCCAATGAAAGACAAGAGATGGACTCTTTATGCCATTGAAGAGTTTGGACTGGGTAGTATTGTCAAATTCGATATCTTCGTAAAACCCTATCTCTTTTCTAGGTCCTTTGTATACTCTGGCGCCAAATGCCTTGGCAATAAGCTGTGACCCAAGACAGATGCCCAAAACTGGGATCTCTTTTTTTACAGAGTTACGAATAATCTCCATCTCTTGCTTTAGATATGTAAGATCGTCATTTGCACTTTCAGGGGCACCAAGAATTATTACCGCATCATATTTGGTCTCTGGAATTTTTTCATTCTTGGCAAGGACAGTCTTTATGCTAAACCCATCTGCTTTGAGCAGATCTCCTAATGTGCCAATCCCTTCTATCTTTGTATTCTGGATTACTAGAATTTCTGACATGAAATCTGAAAATTGCTTAATAGTATCACTCGTAAATAAGTTTGTGAATTTTGAATCAGATGAGATCTACAAAGTAAAAGACTTTGTCAAGTCGCTCAACTCTGAACATCACAGCATAATTGTTGTAGAAGGAAAACGTGATGAAGAATCTCTCAAAAAATTGGGCTTTACTGGAAAGATATGTCAATTTCACAGCTTCAAAGGTCTCATAAAATTTGCTGATAGTATGCCTAGATACAAAAATCTCATACTCTTACTGGACTCCGATAGGAAGGGTCGATACCTCACAAAGAGAATAATCTATCAGCTACAGCATAGGGTGACTGTTGACCTGTCATATCGAAAACAACTCACAATTATCACAAAAGGCAAGATAAAAAACGTAGAAGATCTGTCTGTGTATGCATTTGAGGGTTAACGTAAGGAAACAAGGAATAAGCACTTATATCGAACTGTTATCAAAAATAATTGATCAAAAATTAAGAGGATAATGATTTGTCGTATAAGGGAATTGTCAAGTATCACGTTAAGCTCAGCTTCGACGTCGATGGACTCGTTGAAAAAGCCGATATCATAGGCGCAATTTTTGGCCAGACAGAAGGTCTGCTTGGCCCAGAAATGAACCTGAATGAACTCCAGAAGGTGTCGAAGGTAGGACGAATAGAGGTCAATACCACGGCCTCGTCTACTCAAACAAAGGGAGATGCGCTGATTCCTATGAGTACTGATATCAACACTGCTGCATTGATTGCAGCTGCAATAGAAAGCATTGACAAGGTAGGTCCTTTCCAGGCAACATTCAAACTAGACGCAATTGATGATGTACGCACTGCCAAGAAAAAAGAGATTGTAGATAGAGCAAAAGATATTGTACAAAAATGGTCTACAAAAACAATCAGTGAAGGAGAAGAGATGCTCAAGGATGTATCTGATGTAGGTTCTGCCGGCAAGCTTGCATCATTTGGAAAAGAAAAACTTGCATGCGGTTCTGGAGTATTTGATGCACCTTGGATAATTCTTGTAGAAGGAAGAGCTGACGTGATAAATCTATTACGAGCAGGTTTTGATAATGCACTTGCAATCGAGGGTGCAAGAATTGATGAATCAATCAAGTCACTATGTGACTCAAAATCCAAAGTAGTTGCATTCCTTGATGGAGACAGGGCAGGTGGATTCATACTAAAAGAACTAAAATCTCTTGTTAACGTAGATGTAGTACATCGCGCACCAGATGGTGTAGAGGTTGAAGAACTTACTCCTATACAGATTGCAGACATTCTAAAAGATACTGCAGAAGACATGAAAAAGGAAACAGCAAAACCAATGCTCAAGGATGTAAAGGATGAGCCAATTGCTAATGTTGTAAAGAAGGTTTATCCACAACTAAACGAGTCATTGGAAGCAATAGCTCTTGATGATGGTACCAATCAACTCTTCAAGGTGCCAGTAAGCGAAGTTGTAGGCAAGCTTGCTCCAGGATCTGGAATACGATATCTAATACTAGATGGAATTATAACACAACGACTAGTTGACTCTGCAAAACAAGCTGGAATTGGGTATCTGATTGGTCACAGAATGGCTAATCTAAAATCCACTGATGGATTGACACTCAAAACATTTACAGAGCTTGGTGTTGCATAAAATTAATGTCAGAATTAAAGATTCAACATATTCTCACACTTGCAGAACTTTTTTCAAAAGGCGCACGCTATAACTTTGTCCCGATAACCACATCATCTCTTTGAAAAAGCATCAACAAATCACAGCAGGCTGCATCAAAACACCTGATGGAACTTGAGGCAAATGGATATGTGGAAAGACTGCGAAGTGGGCAAAAGGTCTCTGTAAGAATAACCACCAAAGGTC